>JALWKJ010000129.1 GCA_027081495.1 Campylobacterales bacterium
AAAACCGTTACGAAAATTCCTCTTCTTGGAGATATACCGATTTTAGGAATACCGTTTAGACATACGACTGAAAGTACGGATAAAATATCTCTTGTTATCATGATAACTCCTTATATCGTCAAAAGAAGCGAAGATTTAAGTCGTTTAAAGGAGGCTTTGGGACGGCTTGAAATGGTAGAAAACGATTTGGCCTCCAAGTTGGATGAAAAACTCAAACAGGGTAAGCCTCTTGTGATAGATGAGAGTCAAATAGCTCCGGAGCTTCAGGATGAAATCGTAACGACAGTTCGCAAAAACAGCTCTTCCTTAAAGAGCGGCAAACCTACCGAAGAGATCATAATCGACGAACAGCAAAGGGCGTTTAGAGTTAAAAAAGACATAAACGGAAATGTCATATCAAGAGAGCGGGTTCCTTACGATGAAGTATATTAGGATTCTTTTATGAAATTGAATAATATTCTTGAATTTAATAATCTGGATCTTTATCCTGAAATCATAAACGATATCGATATAGACCTTTGTGTAAAAAACTCTCTTTTATTTACGAAAATAGAGGGAAAAAAATTTATAGTTTTACATCCCGAGCATCTTGTTGACGGCTTCAACCTACTCTCCAAACTCGATGTAAAGTATCCTCTGGCATTTGTAGATCAAGACTCTTACGATAGACTCTATCACCGTTTTTTAGAGATCAAAACAGACAAGGAACTATCTTCTACGATAAACGAGGAGAGTGAAAGCGAACTTCTGGAAGAGGATATTTCACTTACGGAGTTTTTAAAAAATAGCAGCGATATTTTGACAAGCGAAGAGTCCGCTCCGATCATAAAGTTCGTAAATTCTCTATTTTATCAGGCAATCAAAAAAGGGGCTTCGGATATTCATATAGAATCTCATGAAAAAAGAGGAGTAGTTCGTTTCAGAGTTGACGGTGTTTTGATTAAGCATGTCGATCTTGACAAAAATATCATAACTCTGGTTATAAGTCGTATAAAAGTTATTTCAAATCTCGATATTTCCGAAAGAAGAGTTCCTCAAGACGGTCGTACACAGGTAAAAATAGCGGGAAAAGATCTTGATATTCGTGTTTCGGTTCTTCCCACTTATTACGGTGAGAGAGTAGTTATGAGGATTTTGATGGAATCAAGCGATATTCCGACTCTCGAGAAGCTTGGATTTACGAAAAATCTTCAAAACGAATTTGAAAAGCTGCTTGAACACTCTCATGGAATGATACTAGTAACCGGACCCACCGGCAGCGGTAAATCAACGACTCTTCACACATTTTTGCAAACTGTCGCCACGCCCGATAAAAATATTATTACCGTAGAGGATCCGGTAGAGTACAAAGCCGATAATATAAATCAGATTCAGGTAAATACGAAAACAGGTTTAACATTCGCGGCCGGGCTTAGGTCTATATTGAGACAAGATCCGGATATCGTCATGGTAGGTGAGATAAGAGATAAAGAGACTGCGGAAATCGCGATACAGGCGGCTTTGACGGGACACCTGATGCTTTCGACACTTCACACGAACAATACCGCTGCGGCTATAACAAGACTTGTTGACATGGGTGTCGATGATTTTCTCATTAGCTCTTCATTGTTAGGAGTTTTGGCTCAAAGGCTTGTAAGAAAATTGTGTAAAGACTGCAAGAAAAAAGGAGAACTTACAAAAGATATAAAGTTGGAGTTTGGTATCAAAGACGATGCGGAGGTATATGATCCCGTCGGATGTCCCAAATGTAATTATACCGGTTATGCCGGTCGTCAGGCGGTTGGAGAGCTTTTGATTATGGATGATGAAGTAAAGATCATGCTTAAAAATAAAATGACGGATTTTGAAATCAGAGACGCAATGAAAAATAAAGGTATGAAACTTATCGGGGAACAGCTTTTGGGACTTTTGTTAAGCGGCGAGACATCATTAAAAGAGGTTATCAGGGTGGGACTTAAAGACTGATGATCTTTTTATACAAGGGGTTTGATAAAAGCGGTAAAAAAGTAAAAGCCCGTATCGAAGCGACTGATATTAACGAAGCCAAACGAAAAATAAAAGCCAAAGGCGTTATGTATCAAAGCATCGAAGAGAGCGGTGTATCTTTTTGGGACAGGTTTACTTTTAAAAGGAAAAAAAGTCTTAGCGCGAAAAACCTTGCCAATTTATCGCGAAACTTGGCTATTTATCTAAGAAGCGGTATTCCTATCGTCAATGTAATTCGTCTCGCGAAATCTCAATATGAGAGCGATGCGCACATGGTCGATTTTTTAAGTTCTCTTGAGAGCAGTATGGATGAGGGCAAGAGTTATTATGCCGCTTTGGAATCTCAAGAGATATTGGAGCTTCCCTCATTTTATAAACAGTCGATAAAAGTAGCCGAAGAGAGCGGAAATCTGGCAGAGGTTTTTTTCGAAATGGCTCGTTTTATCGAAGAGCAGGATAAAGTCGCCGGCAAAGTCAAACAGGCACTTGTCTATCCCATGTTTATAATCGTCATATCCGTCATGATGGTGGCTTTTATGCTTACGACGGTCGTTCCGAAAATTACCGGAATGTTTACGCAGTTGAAACAGGAGTTGCCCGCGATTACAAAAGCCGTGATCGCGATGGGTGATTTTTTAGGCGAGTATTGGCTTTATATTTGTATTTTTATAATCGTCTTAACCGCTCTTTTTCAATTTTTCGTACGCACAAGTAAAAGCTTTAAATACGCATATCATAAGTTTTTGTTAACTCTTCCTCTTTTTGGAAAGATAATACAGACATTTGAATTGGCAAGATTTTCATATATAACTTCCGTTTTGGTAAAATCAGGCGTTACATTCGTACACGCCGTAAAACTCGCTTCGAATATTCTTGATAATGTAGTTATAAAAGATGAGTTTATGAGAGCGTCCGCCGAAGTGGTAGAAGGCAAGAAATTTTCCGCATCGCTTTCAAAATATGGAAAACATGTCGATAAATCGTTCATTCAAGCTATCGCTTTGGGTGAAGAGACGAGTGAAGTCGCTTTGGTTATGGAGAATCTCGCGGATCTCTATTTTGAAGAAAACCGTAGCAAAATAGATCTTTTTCTTTCTCTTTTGGAGCCTGTTCTTATTTTATTTGTGGGTATTACTATCGGAGTGATCGTTATAGCTATGCTGCTTCCTATCTTTTCAATGAATATAGCCAATATGTAAAATATTTCAATATGAAATATTTTTGAGAATAAAGCTCAAAATATATTAAAATTACGCTAACCAAACAAGGAGTTAGCAGATGAGAGCGATAAAAAGTTTAACATATAAAAGTCCGTTTAACGATAAAGAGTTAAAAGTAGTAGCTTGTAGAGATAGTTATTATATGACATTGACACAGATGGGCAGACTTTTTGATTGTAGCGTAAGAGAGATTTATACGGTATTGAAATCTCTTTTTAAAAGCAAAGAGCTTGAAGAAAATTTTGTCAACAAAGCTATCGAGATACAAAATTTCGACAATAGGTATATAATCGGTAATTTTTACAATCTTGATGCTATTATCGCGGTAGGTTACAGACTTAATCCCAAAGAAGCCACTCATTTTCATATATGGAGTACTCGGATGTTAAAAACCGATATTTCAAAAGTCGGTACAAAAGAAGAGGGAATCATACAGAGCATTCGACGCAAGTTTTCTCATATGTTGAGCGTGGCTTAAGTTAAGCACTTTTTTGTAAAATGTTACAAAAAGAAAAAATTGAGGTTTTATGCAAGTTGCGCCAAGTATTCTTTCAGCGGATTTCGGCAGGCTGAACGAAGAGGTAAAAGCCGTATGCGACGGGGGCTGCGATCTAGTTCATGTGGATGTTATGGACGGACATTTCGTGCCGAATCTGACAATCGGTCCGGTAGTGGTAAAAAGCGTAGCGAAAGTGAGTACAAAACCGCTCGATATTCATCTGATGGTGGAAAACAACACTTTTTTTGTTGAGCTTTTTGCTCCTTTAAGACCGAAGTATCTCTCTTTTCATCTCGAAGAGGAGAAACATCCTCATAGACTTATACAAAAAATAAGAGATTACGGTATTTCTCCGGCTATCGTTTTAAATCCCCACTCAAGAAGTGAAGAACTCGAATATCTCATAAACGATTTAGATATGGTGCTTTTAATGAGCGTTAATCCAGGATTTGGAGGACAAAAATTTATTTCAAGCGTTATAGAAAAAGCCGCAAGATTAAAAGATCTTATTCTTCAAAAAAACTCGTCGGCGCTTATAGAGGTTGACGGCGGAGTAAATGATAAAAATGTAAAGCGGCTTAAAGATGCCGGTGTCGATATAGTGGTTGCCGGAAGTTATATTTACGGCAGCGGTGATTACGATAAAGCTATTAAGAGCCTTCAGGTATAGATGCGCGTTAAGATTTGCGGTATTACAAATTATAAGGACGCTATCGATGCGGTCGAAGCCGGTGCAGACGCTCTGGGGTTCGTTTTTTATGAAAGATCGCCTAGATTTATATCTATAAACGAGGCGAAAAGTATTATAAAAAAATTGCCTCCTTTTGTTCAGAGCGTCGGACTTTTTGTAAATAAAAGCGCAAAAGAGATTGACGAAGTCTGTTTGGAAGCCGGGATTTGTCTTGCACAGATACATTTTGAAGCGCAAGATTCTCTTTATACTTCATTGAAAACAAAGCATTTAAAAGTTGTCAGGGCAAAATGTAAAGAGGATGTTTTGAGATTCAAAGACGAATATCGAATCGTCGATGCTTTTGTGGAAAGTTTTGGAGGGGAAGGTAAAAGGGTTAATCTGGAGTGGTTTGACGGCGTTGACTGCTCTAAAATCATACTCGCCGGCGGATTAAACGAGAAAAACGCTCAAGAAGTTTTAAAATATCGATTTTTCGGCGTTGATTTAAGCAGCGGCGTAGAGAAGGCAAAAGGAAAAAAAGATAAAATAAAGATGAAAAATTTTATTAAAGTAATAGAGAATGGAAAAGTTTGAGAGTCTGGTAGATAAACTAAGGCAAGGCAGCGTTGCACGAGATGAATTTTACGGTTGTATAAATCGTTTGAAAAAAAATTTTGATCTCGATTTAGATATACAGACGCTTAACTTTTACGGGTTGCCTGTTGCGGAAGACGATAATGAGGTTTATCTAAAAACACAAAAAAACTTTTATAGGGATGAAGTTTATTGCATAGTGGATATAGAGACAAACGGCAATAGTCCCGTAAAAAACCAGATCATTGAAATAGGAGCCATAAAGTATAAAAACGGCGATATTTTAGATCGATTCGAGTCATATGTATATGCCGATTATATTCCGCAGGCGATAGTCAGATTGACAAATATAGAGCAAAGCGACCTTGCCGACGCGCCCTCTTTGAAAAAAGTTCTTTATGATTTCAAGCTTTTTTTAAACGACTGTGTTTTTGTCGCTCACAATGCGAAATTTGATTTTAGTTTTATATCTACTTCGTTAAAAACGGTCGGGCTTGACGAGCTTTTAAATAGGAGATTATGTACCGTGGATCTTGCAAGAAAAACTATAGACACTCAAAAACACGGTCTTGCCCACTTAAGAGACTTCCTTGATATTCAAACAGGCGAACATCATAGGGCTTATGCCGACGCTTTAAGCGCCGCTAAGGTGCTTGACGAGTGCTTTAAAAATATACCTCAAGAGGTTTACTCTACGGAAGATCTTATAAACTTTTCAAAGCGGGCTCAGAGAGTTTCAACTAAAAAGAAGCAGATAAAAGAAGATAAATAAGATCCGACGAAAATCGTCGGATTTGTATAATTTAGTGATGACTTTTTAAGATAACGATAGTCATTTTGATGTTGATTGCGATAAATCTGATAATTTGCCAGATTACGCAGGTTCTTAGAAACTTTACGATTCCGGTAGGCACCATTGTTTCAAACTCGGGCGTGTACGGTTCAATATGTTTTACATGCGATGATTGACTTTCATTTATTGCCATTTATATTCTCCTTTATTTTTTTAAGTTTTTATTCAGGTATCAGCGCCCAGCCGGGTCTGAGTTTCGCTTTCCAGATAAACATATGGTGTAAAATGTGCTTAATCCAGTGTCCTGCAAGACCTATTTCTCCAAATGTATAATCAAGATCTCGTCCAAGACCCGGATATTTTTCAAAATCCGGCACTACCGGAAATACCGTAAGCGCGGCCGCTGTACCGTTAAAAAGTCCTTTACCCGTTGAAGCGACGCAAGCGGCTCCCATTTCCGACATTCTTGCGGTATGTGTCGGTTCAGGCGCTCCGTTTATCATGTCCGTAATACTCTGCGCAACCGCTTTGCCGATCATAGCCGACGGCATTCCCGTTCTTGGCGGCGTAGGATTAATGGGCGTTCCGTTTGGCGACTTCATCGGTTTTGAGATAAGGTGCGGCGGCGCAAAAGCGATACCTACGCTAAATATGTTTTTATGAGAGGGAGTTTGGTAAGTCGCCGGCCAATCCGAGGCTTTCCACTCTTCATACGCTTTTGGAGTATAATCCGCATCGACTTTCATAAGACCGTTTGGCGCAAACATTTGGTCCGTAATATCTTTACCCTCTTTATCGTAAGCTTTAAGACCTACGCCCGCAAACGGCGGTATAAGCATAGCAAAATCAAACTCTTCCGCGCCCATGGTGCCGTCAAGCAATTCATAGTGAGCTTTTCCTTTTTCCACTTTGTTTACATGCGCTCCTATAATCCAGCCTACATCTCTTTCCGCATAGATAGACTCGGCAAAAAGTTTGCTTGACGCCGCATAGCCGCCTCTTTTAATATGTAGTCCTCCGATTCCAAAGTCTCCTAGAAAAGATTCATTGGATATCCAAGTAAGCGTGGCTTTATCTCTAACACCGGCTTCTCTAAGAGTATGGTCGATATTAAAAATATACTCAAATGCCGCTCCTTGGCAAGTACACATACCATGACCGGTACCGACAAGAAATTTCAACTCTTCGCCTTTTTTCATTCTATCGATACATTTTTGAAGCTCTTGATTAGCGTGAGTTGCATGGTCTGCCGTACAAACGGATACGGTATGTCCGTTATCAGGTCCCAAACCTTCGGTCGCGGCAAAATTTAGTTTTGGTCCCGTAGCGTTTATGAGAAAGTCGTATGTAACGATTTCCTGTTCACCCTCTTTAGAGGAATCGGTATATTCGATAGTGATATACGGCTTTTGCTCATCTTTGCCGCCATCGGGATTTATGGAGACGGCTCTTGCCTGTTTGTAGGTAATGCCCGCTTTTTGATATACCGGAGCCAAATCGAATGTGACCTCTTTTTTTGTCATCTCCCCGACGCCTACCCAGATGTTTGACGGAATCCAGTTCCATTTGCTGTTTGGAGTAACAACAACAACTTCATGCTCTTCCCCGAGCCATTTTTTTAAAAATGTTGATGCTGTATGTCCGGAAACTCCAGCACCCATAACTACGACTTTTGCCATATTTTCTCCTTAGCTAAATATAAAATCATCTAATAATTATATGATAAAAAGGTTTAAGATAAGATTATGTTATATAAACTTTACTATGTAAAAATTAAATATATTTGTTTTTGAACTCTACATATCTATTGGCCGACGCATACAATTCTTCTACTTCTTTATCGTTTAACTCTCTTATGACTTTTGCCGGCGAGCCTATGATAAGGCTTCTAGGAGGAAAGATTTTGCCCTTTGTTACGAGTGAACCAGCACCCACTATGGACTCTTTACCTATAACGGCTCCATCAAGAATTGTCGCGCTCATACCTATTAGAGACGCTTTTTTGATTGTACAGCCGTGAAGCATTACCCTATGACCTATCGTAACATCGTCTTCTATGAGAGTCGGATTACCGTCGCTTTTATCGTTTTTCGTAAAATGCGTCACATGAATCATGCTTAAATCTTGTATATTTACGCGATCTCCTATTTTTATATAGTGAACATCGCCTCTTACGACGCATCCAAACCAGATAGAGCAATCTATTCCGGTTGTGACATCGCCGATTATATCCGCGCTTTTTGCTATGAAATTGTTTTTTCCGATTTTCGGTTTTTGATTTTCATATCTATATATCATTTGAATATCTTTTTCTTTTTTGTCAAGCTGTTTGATGTTGCGCTCTTCTTTGTCGCTTTGTATAGTTTGTTGACATAGTTTTCCAAAAAGAGTTGTGAATTTATCTCTTTTTTGCCCTCTTGTACTTTTAATAGGTTATAATCTCCGCTACTTTGAAGCTCCCAAGCTAAAACATTGTCATTTAGTTGAAGATTCAAAAGATCCAAAAGTTTTAAAGCCAAAGAGGCGTCGTAAATCGGAGTCATAAGCTCAAATCTTTTCTCAAGATTTCTAGGCATCCAATCCGCGCTTGATATATATATAGTAGGTTTGGCATGTTTGAAATAAAAGATTCTTGAGTGTTCCAGATATTTGCCTATGATGGAGCGAACGGTAATATTTTCGCTTATACCTTCAATTCCCGGTTTTAAGCAACAGATTCCTCTAACGATAAGATCGATTTTTACCCCCTCCATCGAGGCTTTGTAGAGCGCTTTGATGACATCGGAGTCAACGAGGGAATTCATTTTCGCTATTATGCGCCCTTTATTTTTATGCGATTTTTCTACTTTTATCATCTCTAGCAGATTCTCTTTCATCTGCATAGGAGACATTTTGAGATTTGTTAATTTTTTATTTTTGGAAAAACCGGTAAGAATATGAAAAAAGGTGATGGAATCGGCTCTAAACTCTTCTCTTGAAGTGAAATAACTTACATCGGTATATATTTTTGCCGTCGATTCGTTATAATTTCCCGTTGATAGATGGAGATAGATTTTTAGTTTATCGTTTGATTTTCTAATGACTTGGGCAATTTTTGCATGAACTTTAAAACCGGGTATTCCATATATGACATGAGCCCCCGCGTCTTCAAGCGCCTTTGCCCAGATGAGATTGTTTTCTTCATCGAACCTCGCTTTTAACTCTACCATAGCCGTTACCTGTTTGCCGTTGTTGGCCGCGTCGATTAAAGCCGATACGATAGGCGAATTTTTACCCACTCTATAAAGCGTCATTCTAATTGAGAGAACCTTTGGATCTTTTGCGGCGTCTTGTATAAATTTTACAACCGGATCGAAACTCTCATAAGGCTGAAGTATCATAGCGTCTTCTCTATCTATGATTTTAAATATAGATTCATTTTGATCAAAAGGAGGTAGAAGTTTGGGTACATGTTGATGTTCGCTAAGGTGAGAAAACTCTTTGTCTATGACTATATCCCAAAGAGCTCCGAGATTTAGAGGTATGGCGTATTCGTAAATATCGTCTGAGTTTATTTTAAGATATGAATTTAAAAAATCCAAAAGTTCTTCATCGCACTCTCTTTCGATTTCAAGACGAACAAAAGCCCCTTTTCTTCTTAATCTAAGCCCTTGCTGCATAATCTCCATAAAATCATCGGCTTCTTCTTCCTCTATTACGATATCGGCGTTTCTTGTTACTCTAAAAAGTGTTGAAGAGAGTATTTCATATCCGGGAAAAATATCTTCGATATACTCTCTAACAAGAGATTCTATGGTAATGTATATCCCTTTTTCTAAATGAATAAATCTCGGAAGAAGTCTTGGGATTCTTATCATGGCGAATTTGATTTCATCTTCGTTTGAACTATCGCTTAGTTTTATCGCCAAAGAGAGACTTAGATTGTTTAAAGGGGGAAAAGGGTGTGTCGCATCTACCGCGATAGGAATAATGACCGGAAAAATATTTTCATAAAAGAACTCTCCCGCATATTTTTTAAGTTCGGGTGTGAGATCTTTAAACTCTTGTATGAAAAGTCCCTCTTTCTCAAGGGCGAAAACGATATCTCGGTAACTTTGTTCCAGCTCTTTTTTTTCATTGTGAAGATATTCTCTGATCTCTTGCAACTGTTCAAGAGGCGTCATTTCATCGATACCCGAGGATACGAAACGAGCCGAATAGAGTTGTTTTAAACCCGCAACGCGAATCATATAAAATTCATCGAGGTTTGTTGAATAAATCGCCATAAATTTAAGTCTCTCTAAAAGAGGTTTCTTCTCTTTTTTACTTTGAAAAAGAACTCTGGAGTTGAATTTTAGCCAAGAGAGTTCTCGGTTGATATAGAGTGATTTATCGCCGATATCCGTCACGGGTTTGTCCTTAAAAGTAAGATTTACTTTAATTATATCATAATCTTTTAATTTTTTCAATTTCATCCCGATATTTAGCGGCTACTTCAAACTCCAAAGCTTTAGCGGCGTCTAGCATTTTTCTTTTTAGTTCGTTGACGATTTTTTGTTTCTCGCTTTTGGGAATTTTCTGTTTCATCTTTTTTTGCGCGATTTCACCATACTCTTCAAGTCTTAAATTTTCATCCATTTTTCGTATAACGGTAGTAGGAGTTATATCATGTTTTTTGTTATACTCAATCTGCCTAGCCCGTCGATAATTTTTCGTATCGATTGCCGCCTGCATTGAGGGAGTGATTTTTTTTGCAAACATGATTACTCTACCGTTCGCGTTTCTAGCGGTTCTGCCCATCGTCTGGATGAGCGCTGTTTCACTTCTTAAAAATCCCTCTTTATCCGCATCGAGAATAGCTACCAGGGAGACTTCCGGCAAATCCAGCCCTTCTCGCAGCAGGTTGATTCCGATCAACACATCAAACTCCCCATGGCGAAGCGCGCGGATAATCTGATTTCTCTCGATCGTATCGATATCGGAGTGCATATATTTGACTTTCAATCCCAGCTCGATGTAGTAGCGGCTCAGCTCCTCCGCCATTTTTTTGGTCAGTACGGTGACCAGTACCCGCTCATTTTTGGCGATGTTTTTTTTGATCTCGTCATGAAGTCTCTCTACCTGATTGGCGCTGTCTAGAATCTCTATTTCCGGATCGAGCAGACCTGTGGGGCGGATAATCTGCTCCGCGACATTCTCTCTGCTTAGATCTAGTTCCAGTTGTGCCGGCGTGGCGGAGACGAAGAGATAAGCGGGCGCTTTGTCGATATACTCTTCAAAACGCAGCGGTCGGTTATCAAGTGCGGAAGGCAGACGAAAACCATACTCGACCAGCGTCTCTTTGCGGCTGCGATCACCGGCGTACATACCCCGAAACTGCGGCAGAGAGACATGCGACTCATCGACTATGACCAGATACTCTTCGCCCATAGCTTCAAAATAGTCAAAAAGCGAGTAGGGCGTCTCGCCCGGCTTTTTCCCGGTGAGGTGTCTGGCGTAGTTTTCGACTCCTTTACACGCACCCGTGGCGTTGAGCATCTCCAGGTCAAATTCGACGCGCTGTTTGAGACGCTGATACTCTACCATACGGTTTTCCTGTTTGAAGAACTTCAGTCGCGCATCAAGCTCTTCTTCGATCTCTTTGACGGCAATCTTTAGCCGATCCTGCCCGACGATAAACTGATTTGCCGCGTAGATGATGACTTTTCCTTTCTCTACGGTTTTTTTATTCGTTAATGCATCGAAATAGTAGATCGATTCGATCTCATCGCCGAAAAACTCCACACGAATCGCCTCTTCGTCGCTGTATGCGGGGTAGATGTCGATCACATCCCCGTTGACCCGAAAATCGCCGCGGTCGAAATAGTTGTCGTTTCGTTTGTATCCCATATCGACCAGTCGCAGCAGCAGCTCTTTTTGGTTCAGTTCGCTGCCCACTTCAAGAATCTGTACCATCTTTTTGTATTCATGAGGATTACCCAATCCGTAGTTTGCCGAAACCGATGCGATACAGATGACATCGTTGTAACTTAGCAGCGAAGCCGTTGCCGAAAGTCTGAGTCGTTCGATCTCCTCATTGATGGAGCTGTCTTTTTCGATGAAGAGATCCTGCCTGGGAATATAGGCTTCAGGCTGGTAATAATCATAGTAAGAGATAAAATACTCCACATGATTGTCCGGAAAAAAGTGTTTAAATTCGCTATAAAGCTGGGCGGCTAGGGTTTTGTTATGCGTCATGATTAGCGTGGGGCGTTGAGTTTTTTCGATGATTTTTGCCATCGTGTAAGTCTTTCCGCTGCCCGTAACACCCACCAGCGTTTGAAATCTATTTCCATTTAATACGGCGTTTGAAAGTTTTGCAATCGCCTGCGGCTGATCGCCTGCGGGTTGAAAGTCGCTTTTGAGTTTGAATTTTGCCAGAATTAGCCTCTTTCTTGTGCATAGCGTAATGTATTGGACATAAACTCCAATAATTTGGGCGTATAGCGAAGCATCTCGTCAAAAACTTCTCTCAATTCATCTTCGATATATTCATGAACAATGGTATTGCGAATATCTTTGATAGTTCTGATCTCTTCGATATCCTGAAACAGACCTCTTTTATGCGCTCGGTTGACAACATCTACCAGCGTTCCTTGTGTTTCAAATTCGTAAGCATCCAGTGTTCTGAGAAATTTGCGTATTAAAAAATCGATACTTCTGCTAAATCTGCCGCACAGTGTTTCAAATTTTCCAAATTCATCTACCGTGTATGCTTGTTTGAGACCGATATGTTGACACTCTTCATAGGATATTTTAAGCCAGTTCATCTGTTTTTGTAACAGGCGAATATTTTCTTCTAACAACGCTTTCAAAGTTTTACCGCCTTTTGGAGTATAAGTTTGGTAAAATTTCCCAGAGTTTCAGGTGTGTCCAGTACAATATCGAGTTTTTGTTCTCCAAAGGCATCGAAAAATTCCAGTCGCACCGCTCGAATCTCTTGATGTGTCAGCACACGGGATAAAATGACAATATCGATATCTCCTCCTTTTTTGTCCGGATCCGTTCTGCTGCCAAAAAGATACACTGTTGCATTCGGATCATGCTTTAAAATACTTTCTTTTAAGCGTTTCATTTCAGGTGCAGAAAGTCTTACAAAATGGTTGGTTACTGTTGCCAATATATCTCTCCACTCTTTTTAGTGATTATACCATCTTCTGACCACATATACTATAGTATGCACAAATCTTTTTTTATCGAAATTATAACAAAAATATTAAAGTTTTTATAGCCTAAGTCGATCTAGTATTAACGGCGCACAAAAAGAGTCGGGAAAATAAAATTTTTAAGGAGTTTTTATGAAAAGAAGTGGTTTTACTATGATCGAGTTGGTCTTTGTGATCGTTATATTAGGTATTTTGGCGTCTGTGGCGATTCCAAAGCTAGCGGCTACGAGAGATGATGCGAATATCGCAAAGTCAACAAGTGAAATTTCATCATTGATTCAAGATATTGGATCTTACTATACGGCGCATGGTAGCCTTGAAGGCAATACTTCAAAGATGACAAATGTTTCATTATATACTGATAACACAGCTGCTACAAAAGCAGAAGCTCTGGCATTGTCAGGATCTACCGCTACGGCATATTATGTAGATACAAAGAGAAAAATTAGTTGTCTTGATGTTGTATTAAATGATGTTAATGGAACGGTTGAAGTTACAAAATCGGCAAATGCGGACAATAGTATATTCTGTAAAGGTTTAGCAAGCGCACTTTCGGATAATGGAATGTTAAAAGAGTATAGCTTCGGCGGTTCTTCAATCTACTAATCATTTAAATTTACTTTTTTGGAATTTTAGAAGTCAAAACCGGTTTTTGACTTCTAAACCGATTATTTATTTTTAAATATTCATAATGATGGCTATTTAAAAATAAATCCGAGGATTTAGGTGTGAAGAGAGCCTTTACTATGATTGAGCTTGTTTTTGTTATCGTTATATTGGGTATTTTGGCATCAATGGTTATTCCTAAAATGGCTGCTACCAGAGACGATGCCGAAGTCGTTTCGGGATTACAGCGAATAAATACCGCTGTTGCGGAGATCGTTACATACTATACGGCTCACGGTAGATTTGATGACAATCTTAGCAAAATGACAGGCGAAGTATTAGTTGATAGTGCAAAAAATATTTTTGTGGGTAATTTCAATACAACTCCGGCATATTTTGCCAATCTCGCAAGAAGTAAGATTTGTCTGAAACTAACCGCTAGTGATAGCAACGGTACGCTTACGGTAGAGGATGTGCGCGATGGATCTTCTTATTGCAATGCATTGATCGATATGATGGATACAACACTTGGGGTACATAAAATCGGCGGTTCTTCAATTTATAATTAAAGTTAAGGAAAATTTATGAAAAAAGCATTTACAATGATAGAATTAGTGATAGTTATCGTAATTTTAGGCATACTTTCAAGCGTCGCTATTTCAAAAATGGCGGTTACCCGCGACGATGCGATTATTTCCAAAGGGCGAAGTGAAGTGGCGGCTATAAGAAACGCGATCTCTTTAAAAAGAAATACAAATATCTTGATGGGGCAGGGCGCTAGTTTTCCTTCGAGACTCGACGCTCTTGATTCACCTGCTTCAAGCGATGGAGATGCGCTTTTCGGCCATGATACAAACGCCTCTGACGATAAACAAAAATTACTCGATTACCCTATTTATTCAAAATCAAAAAACGGTTGGCGAAAAGTCGCGAATAATAAATATGCATTTAATGCTATTGGAGTAGATGCCAATTTTACCTATAGTTCCGCCAACGGAAGTTTTGATTGTAAACATACCGTAAAACTTTGTAAAGATTTAACAGAATAATCCGATATTTTTTGCGCAATATGCTATAATGAAAAAAATGGCAAAGGATCTTGATGCAAACGGTTACATTGCAGGTACGGGAAGATCGATTAGAACAGTTTTTAAAAATTATTGATGGGCTAAAAGATGATATGGTCGAAGAGTATGTATTGCTTCCCAAAAATGAGGCTGAATATCTTAGCTTTGCGCAGTTTCAAGAAGATCGAAAACAATTACATGCAAGATTAGAAGATATAATTTCAGGTAAAGCGACACTGCTTACGGAAGATGTGTATCGGGAAAAGATGGATGGTTTTATTTCAGATTTGAAACAAAAATATGCAGATTCTTAAAGATGAACGATACATACGGATTTGATGGAAATAATGGAGTTCATAGCTCAAGATTCCGTTCAAAATGCGGTACGCTTTCAAAACGAACTTGATAAAATGATTGAAAATTGCGCTTATTTTCCCTATAAATACAGAAAATCGATCTATTTTAGCAATACAAATATAAGAGATTTGATATTTAAAGGGTATGTTGTTCCTTATGTGATTGATAATGAAAATGAAACTTTAACGGTATTGGGCATTATTAAATGGCAATATACTTTTTAAATATATGAAGTACTACCAAGTCGCCGTTATCGGTTCTCCTCTTTCTTTGTTGACATATGAATATACGGATACCATTCCCGCAGGCTCGCTTGTTGAAGTAAAACTTAGAAATAAATTGGTAAACGGAATTATATATTCACAATGTGAAAAACCTAAGTTTTCATGTGAACAGATCGTCAAAGCGCCGGGTATCTCTTTTTCAAAACAATACTTGAAAATTTTTACATTTTTGAGTCAGTACTATCTTTGCTCGTTCGGGGAAGCGGCGGGGTTGTTTACGGCGGTGCCAAAGGGGGAGGAGCGAGTACGGTTCAAAGTAGCATGTGATATAGAACTCTCTGCCAAACAGCACGAAGCGTACAATTTTATCAAATCTCATGATATTTCACTGCTTTTTGGGGATACTGGCAGCGGCAAGACGGAGATTTATATGAAGCTGCTCGAAGATGTCGTCAATGAAGGCAAAAGCGCTATTTTTCTGATGCCGGAGATTTCACTGACTCCGCAGATGCAAAAGCGTTTGAAAAAGAAATTCGGCGATTTGGCGGCGATTTGGCATTCGAAGATTACGAAAAAGAAAAAAGCGGAGATTTTGGAGGGGATTGCGACGGGAGAAGTGAAGATTGTCGCCGGGGCGCGTTCTTCGCTTTTTGTGGCGATGCCAAATTTAGGTGCGATTATCGTCGATGAGGAACATGACGATAGTTACAAAGCCTCTAGCCGACCCCGTTATCATGCCAGAGATATGGCGATTTATATGGGTAAAGTACTTGGGGCGAGGGTGGTGCTGGGTTCTGCGACTCCATCTCTTACGACATATCACAAGTTCCCGCATTTTCGGTTAAAGGAGACTTTTTTCGATACTAAAAAGTCGATTGTTTTTTTGAAAGAAGAGGAGGGGAT
>JALWKJ010000130.1 GCA_027081495.1 Campylobacterales bacterium
AAATGGGTGAAAGTGTTTAGTGTAGCTTTTGTCGTTCTTCTCCCCTATTTTACTCTATCCTCTCTTTTATTGTTATTTTTCTATTTACGGTTTTGGGTTAATACACAATGATTTACGGTTACGCGATTATTACGGTAATAAATCGGGTAAACATTTGTTTTCTTTATTTATATGTGTTATAATGAGAGAAATATACCCCGAATTGGAGTTTTATGTTATTGACAAAAGCAAGCGAGTATGCTTTACTCTCTTTGGTATTGATAGCAAGACAAAACAGTCCCGAAGATGTCGATACGCTTTCAAAAAGATTAAATATTTCCCGAAGTTTTCTCGCGAAAATTTTACAGTCTTTGGCAAGAGAGGGAATATTGAAATCTTTTAAGGGAGCAAAAGGGGGATTTGCATTAAATAAAGATCCTCGTGAAATCTATGTTCGAAAAGTCATAGAAGCGGCGGAAAAGAAGCCGTTGACGGTTTTTGAGTGCGCCGCCACTACTTTATCGTGTCCTTCGGGTAAAGGTGATTTTTGCATGATTTGGCCGTTTTTAAATAAGTTTCAACAAAAGATGGATGAATTTTTTGAGGAGTTGACCCTCAGAGATATTTTGTGATAGATGATAACTAAGGTAATACTTTGGCACAAAGTAAAAATGCGCAAACTTTAAAAGGAGTTAGAAATTTTTTAGCGCCTATCGCCGCGTCGAAAGATTTAACAGTCGTCTTTTTCGTTATCTCTATCTTGGCGATTATTATCGTTCCTCTTCCTAGCGCGATTCTTGATCTTTTACTTACTATATCGCTTGCCGTTTCCGTTTTGATTTTGATGATTTCTCTTTATATCCCAAAGCCGACCGATCTTACCACTTTTCCTACTTTGATTCTTATTATAACGCTTTATAGACTCTCTTTAAATATCGCGACAACCAGAATGATTCTCTCAAAAGGGCATGAAGGTCCTCAGGCGGTTAGCGATATCATCACATCTTTTGGACAGTTTGTTGTTGGTGGAAATTATGTTATAGGTATTATCTTTTTCGTTATATTGGTACTTATAAATTTCATGGTTATAACCAAAGGCTCTACGAGAGTCGCGGAAGTCGCCGCTCGTTTTACTCTTGACGCTATGCCGGGAAAACAGATGGCGATCGACGCGGATTTAAATGCGGGATTAATCGATGAAAAAACAGCTAGAGAAAGAAGAGAAGCGATAATACAAGAGGCTAATTTTTACGGTGCGATGGACGGTTCAAGCAAGTTTGTAAAAGGAGACGCCGTTGCCGGTATTATTATAACTATCATAAATATCATAGGCGGATTTCTTATAGGGATGTTTCAATTTGACATGGATGCCGCAAGTTCCGCGCAAACTTTTACGATCCTTACCATAGGCGACGGACTTGTTGGACAGTTGCCTGCATTGATCATGTCAACCGCGACCGGTATTATCATAACGCGCGCGACGAAAGCGGGAGAAGAGGGAGAGAGTTTTGCGACAAATGCGGTAGAACAGCTCATAAGCGATTATAAAACCCTTTATATCGTCGGCGGAATTTTGCTAATGTTTGCCATAGTTCCCGGGCTTCCGACTCTTTCACTCGGTTTTGTAGGCATTATATTCGCTCTACTTGGATATCTCATGCAAACTTCCTCTACGGAAAGTATCGCTCAAGTTAAAGCTAAAGAGGGCGCTGAAGGAGTTGAGCAAAGCGAAGAGACGCCTTTGGAAAAATCTCCTAAAGAAAAAGAGGCCGAGGAGGAGAAGGTACTTGAAGATATTTTAAAACAGGAAGTTTTGGAGCTTGATCTCGGATATCAATTGATACGACTTGCCGATCCCGCGCTAAAGGGTGATTTGCTTGATCGTATCAAAAGTATGCGCCGAAAGATCGCGACCGATTACGGTTTTTTGATTCCCCAGATGAGAATAAGAGATAATCTTCATCTCTCCCCGCAACAGTATCAACTGCTTTTAAAGGGTGTGGAGATAGGAGGAGGAGAGGTTTATCCCGATAAGTTTCTCGCTATGGATAACGGACTCGTAAGCGAGCCAATGGAAGGTATAGCGACAAAAGAACCCGCATTCGGTCTTGACGCGATTTGGATAAATCCGGAACAAAAAGAGGAAGCCATTACCAGAGGTTATACCGTCGTAGATCCATCGACCGTCATCTCTACGCATATCAGCGAACTTGTCAAAAAGTACTCTGACGAATTGTTAACCAGACAAGATGTTCAAGGATTGATAGACAATGTCAAAAAAAGTTATCCGGTGGTTGTGGAAGATGTCTTGAAAGTCGCTAGCATAGGGCTTATTCAAAGGGTTTTAAAAGAGCTTTTAGCTGAGAAGATTCCGATCAAAGATATGCTTACGATACTTGAGACTATAAGCGATATAGCCGAAGTTACGAAAAATGTAGATATCATAACCGAGCAGGTTCGCGCAAGGCTTGCAAGAGTCATAACCAATCAATACAAAGACGATCAGGGAGTGCTTAAGCTGATGACATTCGCGGCTATGACCGAACAGAAGCTTTTAGAGCATTTACAAGAGAGAGAGGGATTAAAAGAGCTTATGTTGAATATCGGACAGATAAACGCGCTGGTTCAAAAAGTGAGCGACGAAGCGGCGGCGATTTTGCAAAAAGGCGTAGCTCCGGTAATTTTAATAGTCGATCCCTCCATTCGCAGACCGCTTCATGATATATTTAAAAAATTCAATCTCGATATAGTCGTACTCTCTCATGCCGAAGTTGATCCGTCAGCCAAATTTGAAGTGTTAAGTTCTATAAATATTGAAGATTTATAAAAAGGTTTTTTAAACGATGAAAAAAAAGAGACAAAAAGTTTACCATCTTTCCCATACGGATCTTGACGGTTATAGTTGTCAGCTTATCACAAAAAGATGCTTTGACGATATAGTATATTATAATTCAAACTACGGCAGTGAAATCGATAGCTGTATCGATCAGATTTTAAGAGATATATATATGCAAGGTGAAAAGGAGAACTTGATTCTCATAACCGATTTAAATCTGAGTATGCAGCAGGCGAAGTATTTGGCTAAAAATGTTGAAAACTCAAATAAAAATATAGAAATTCTTCTTCTGGATCATCATAAAACGGGTCAAGATTGCGCTTTGGAATTTGAGTGGTACTTTCTTGATACTTCAAGATGCGCTACGAAAATTACTTTCGACTATTTTAAAGAGAAGGGTTACGATATCTTAGAGCTTCAAAGATATGTCCAAATCGTAAACGCCATAGATATATGGCTAAACGATAGCGAGTACTTTGAACTAGGTAAAGTTTTTATGCGTTTGGTTGCGGGATCAAGAGAGATAAACAGGATGCTCTTTGATAAACAAAATAGCGAATATATTTTTCATTCGCTTGAAAGGGCAATAGAATATATAGACAAAGAAGAGCCGCATATCGCGCTTGACGACGCGATTCATTTTATAAAAAAGAGTTACTTTCTAAAAGATAAAAACGATACTTTCGAAAATCTCGTTTCGGGATTTATCGTAGATATGCTAACAAAAAAAAGAGAGCAAATGAGCGTATTTTACAAAGGGTATAAAGGGATTTTGACATACTCCATCGGAAATACTTCGATCATAGGAAACGAGTTTTTAAAAAGAAATCCCGATTTTGATTTTTTTATGGATATAAACGGGCGAAAAAATGTCTCTATGAGAGCGAACGACAAAGTCGATGTGAGTAAGATTTCGCAGGAACTTTTTGGCGGCGGAGGTCATGCAAACGCCAGCGGCGGAAAGTGTGAGAGTTTCAAAGACTCTTTTGTATATGATAAAGTCAAAGAGCAGATCCAAGAGATCATGACGATAGGAGAAAACAATGAATGAAAAAATCAATGAGTTAAAAGAGGAGATAGAAGATCTTACGATTCATCTTGCCGATATGCTTGAAGCCGTTTTGTACTATGCGGGCGTCAAAGAGAACAATCTCGAAAAGGGGGTAAAAGAGTATATAGAGGCTATAGATGTCGTGTTTGACGATGAAGACGATCAAAATATGGGCTACAAAGAGATGGTCGAGGTGATAGAGTATCTTAAAAAAAATAGACCGCAGCTCTTTTCCTGATAGTTTTATTGATATATTGTAACCGTTTTGTAACCAAGGTATCTTATTATTACACTACCAATTTAAAAGAAGGAAAAAAATGAGAAAAGTTTTACTATCTACACTAAGTGCAACCGCGCTTTTGACAACGCTTTGTGCGGATGTGGTCGTTAAGGCTAAAGCATCTACTTTAAAATTTAGCGGAACTCACTATTTGGGCTATGTGCACAAAAATCCGCAAAGCGAGGATTCAAGCGATTATTTTGAGACAAGAAGAAACTATTTTCAGGTAAAAGCTTATATAAATAACAGACCAAACGACTATATGCGTTTAACGCTTGATACACACACCCTAAAAGAGGGAGAGGTTAATGTCCGATTAAAATACGCTTATTTATATCTTGATGAAATTTTCGCAAATACCGGAGTCGAGATAGGGCAGGTTCATAGACCGTGGATCGATTATGAAGAGCATCACGGGTGGAATTATAGAAGTATCGCCAAAGTATTTTTAGAATCAAAACAAGGGGCGCATTTTACAAACTCGGCGGATAAAGGCGTAAACTTTAAGACAAAGACGGAAGTTTTTACAAGCGAGTTAGCCGTAGTAAACGGCGAGGGTTATCATGGAGCCGATAACGAGGGAGAGAGCGGATTGTCGTATGAGTGGAGACTTACTAGCTCGTTGTACGGAAGCGGTAAAAAACATGTAAAATCGAGTGATGTTTATGCAGATATATCATTTTTGGGTCAGTATAATACAAAAAAATTAAAAAATGATGAAGATTTTGTATGGTACGGTGTTCATGCGGTATATAACCAACCGGAATTTTTAATCGCCGGTATGTATGTGAGCGCCGATAAAAAAGGCGCGGTAAACAACTCGATTACAGGTAGCGGCTGGAGTATAAACGGCGAGTATAGACCTGTTTTTAGATGGACTTTACTGGGAAGATACGACTCTTTTTCGACAGATAACGATAAAGATAGAGAACAGTATATAGCGGGTGTCGCTTATAGCTACTCTAAAAATGTAAAGTTTATAGCGAACTTATTTCATTCCGATCCCGATACTAACAAAGACGACGACGCTACAGATAAATATATGCTGACGGCAGAGGTAAAGTGGTAGATTCTTTGACATTTGAGCAGAGGTTGAGTTAGTACTCTACTATCTCTCCCTCAAGCGTCTTTAAAAACGCTTCTACATCTTCGATCTGTTTAGGGGTGAACTCTTTGCCTATTTGATATTTACTCATGATGCGTATGGCTTCTTTTAAGTCTTTGACTGATCCGTTGTGAAAATAGGGAGCGGTTTTTGTGATATTTCTTAAAATCGGCACACGAAAGAGTTTTTGAGAATCTTTACCCAAAAATCCGCCGGTATTTGGAAAAGGAAACGGATCGGTTTTAAAGATATCGCTCAAAGCCCGTCTGAGCGGAAATCGTTGTATGCTCTGTCCGCCAACGGAGATACCCGTATGACACCCTTTACATCCTTTTTGGATAAAAAGGTTTAAGCCTCTTTTAGCGCTTTGGCTTATGGCGTTGTTATCTCCTTCCAGAAATCTATCGTAAGCGCTTCTGGTTAAAAGGGTGCGCTCGTACGCGCCGATAGCTTTTTGGATATTTTTAAATGTAACGCTCCCGTTTCCTTCGCCAAATACCCTTTGAAACTGGGCGACATAGCTTGGTACATTTCGTATGCGTTGTACGGCTAGTTTAGGTGTGATATTCATCTCGAAAGGAGCTTGCATCGGACCTGCCGCTTGTTCTTCGACATCTTTGGCTCGACCATCCCAAAACTGCGCTTTTGCCAAGGCGGCGTTAAGTACGGTAGGCGAGTTTAGATGTTTTGGATTCGCTTGTCCATGAAAACCGATAGCGGTTGGAAGATTGTCGTCGCCGCCTTCATCGAGTTTATGACAGTTTGCGCAGCTGATAGTATTATCACGCGAAAGTATGGGATCAAAAAAGAGTTTTTTCCCAAGCGCTATTTTTGCTGGGC
This sequence comes from Campylobacterales bacterium, assembly GCA_027081495.1. Taxonomy (GTDB): domain Bacteria; phylum Campylobacterota; class Campylobacteria; order Campylobacterales; family QNZT01; genus QNZT01. The sequence goes on from JALWKJ010000130.1 coordinate 6,092, forward strand.
TTAGCGGGTTTTGGGGATTGTCCGCAAGCTCTAATAGTTTAGGATATGTTTTAGGAACAGGAGCTAACCCACGGTTTAAGGCGTACTCGCGCAATGTCTCATCCGACATATATACAATCTTCTTTTTAGGAAAAAACCATAATATAGAGTAAAATATCAAAATTGCCCCGAGTGTCGATAAAATAGTTTTTGTGATGATATTCATAACCTTCTCCTCTAATAAAATTGTAGCGTTATTTTGTTTCTTTTTTAAGTAACTTTTATCACAAAAGGGATTTTATTTTAGCAAGAAAGGGATTTTTACGAAAACAGCCAATCGTACTATCGCTATCAAAGTATGATTGAGTTCTACATAAAACTTATTTGTACATATAAGTTTAAATTAATGAGAGCTTCCAAGCAGCATCATCACCTAAAAACACTCTTTAACTCTTCAATATCCATATCTTTCAACCAACTCTCTCCTATGCTTACGCTCAAATCGCTAAGCTCTTTTTTTGCTTGTATCATTTTGTCTATCTTCTCTTCAAAACTGTTTTTTGTGATAAATCTGTGAACGGTTACTTTTTTGGTTTGACCTATGCGAAAAGCTCTGTCGGTTGCTTGGTTTTCTACCGCTGGGTTAAACCATAGATCGTAGTGTATGACATGGTTTGCGGCGGTAAGGTTGAGTCCTGTGCCTCCGGCTTTTAGGGATAGTATGAAGATTTTATATCTATTGTCTGTTTGAAATTTTTCTACTATATCTTCTCTTCTTTTTTTGCTCATGTTTCCTTTGAGATAGAGCGGAACCGTAAACAACTCTTTTTGGATAAGTTCGGTTAGGATATTTCCCATCTCGACATATTGGGTAAATATAAGCACTTTTTCATCTTTTTGCAAGATGTTTTCAAGCAGGGTCGTAAGAAGCCGGGTTTTTCCTGAAAGTTCTTTGTTCGCAGGGCTTTTTTTATCAAAGTTTCTTGGATGGTTGCAAATCTGTTTCAATGAGACGATGAGTTTAAATATAGCTCCTTTTGCATTTGATTCATCTAACTCTTTTAAGGTATCGTCCACAACACTCTGATAGAGACTCGCCTGCTCTTTGGTCATGGTCGCATACTCATCGATGACAATTTTTTCAGGCAAATCATCGATGATATTTTTATCTGTTTTTAGGCGTCTTAACATAAACGGCGCCGTTATCTGTTTGAGTTTTTTGATCTTTTGTCTATCTTTATTTATCTCTATATCTTGCGCATAGTTTTTGACAAACTCTTTAAGAGATTTGAGATATTTTGGCAGAGCAAAATCAAATATACTCCACAATTCACTTAAATTGTTCTCAACCGGCGTACCGCTGAGCGCTATTTTATACTTTGCTTTAAATGATTTTATACTTTTTGAGATAGCCGTATCGGCATTTTTGATTTTTTGTGCTTCATCTATAATCAAACAGTCGATTTTGAGTTTTCTGAGTTTTTCGCTGTCTCTTCTTGCTATATCGTAGCTTGTCAAAAGGATATCGCTTTTTTTTATCTTCCTCTTCGCCCCATAATAGGAGAAAAAACTAAGCGATGGCGCAAACTTCTCCAACTCTTTTTCCCAGTTACTCAAAAGTGAAGTAGGAACGATAACAACGATGCTGTTTTTGATATATCCGTTTTCGATAAGATAAAGCAAGGTAGAGATAGTTTGAATAGTTTTTCCAAGACCCATGTCATCTGCTAAAATAGTGCCAAATCCATTTAAAAGGTTGTTGATATTCCACTCAAAACCTCTTTGTTGATAAGCTCTTAACTCTGCTTTTAAACTCTTTGGAGGATTAATTTTTTCGATGCTTAATATTTGATCAAAAAAGTTCTCCAAGTCCGCATCAAACTCCGCTTCGCCACTTAGTTTTGCTTGTAAAATGTCAAATTTATTGAGTTTTGTTTTACGATTTATCTGAGCAAATAGCGCCTTTGCCTCCTCCGCGCTTATAACGATAAAATTATCTTTAAACTCTATCAACTCTTTACCGCTTTGAAGCAGCTTTTCAAACTCCTCTACAGTTATGAGTTCATCGCCGATTGCCAACCGCCAATCATACTCTAGCATACCGTCAAGTGTAAAAAATGATTTCAGACTTTTTGAGCTATTTTTGACTTTCAAAGTGAGTTTTGGTTTTAATAGGTTTTTCAACTCTTTAGGTAAAATGATACCGACACCAAGATTTGCAATGATTATCGATGTTTTCAAGAGAAACTCTTCTAGTCGCTCCTTTGAAAGCAGGATGTCATCACTCTCTAAAAGTGTTACGATTTCAGGTAGAAAAGTTTGCAAAAAAGAGAGAAATTGCACGATTTGCATCTTCTCAAAATGTTTTAAACTCTTTAAAAGCGGATACTCTTTTTGGCTTTTTTGCTCTTGGACATTGAGTTTAAGAGTATAATCTCCTCTCTTTTTGTCTATAAAAAGTTTATATGCATACTCGCTTTTTATGATGTCAAAAATTGCAAAATAGTTTTTGATAGAGAGGGAAAGATGTTTATCTTCAAAGTTAATGACTTTGTATTTTCGAGCATGAAAAAAGGTATGTGATATTTTAGGCGGATTGTTCTTCTGTTTTTTGTGCATAAATTTTAAGTTTGGTACAAAATCTGTCAAAACGATCGATAAAAGTAACTCTGTCTGGGATTTTTCTGATAGACTTTTTTTGTTAAAAAGAACGATTTTTGGAGCTATATCTGCCAAGTACTCTACCTGCTTTTTGATAATCTCCAAAGAAAAAAGCGGTTTATAAAATATCTGAATATGCTCTTTTGACTCATAAACAGAGGGTATAAAAGCGCTATTTTGCAGATATATATAACTGACGCGATAGAGATAAAAAAGGTAACGGTATGCATCGCTTCCATGCTCATTCTCAAACGAAAGAAAAAGGGTAAAGAGTTTGGTCGGCGTTATAGTGATACTATCTTTTTTATGGCTATTTGCGTAGGGAGCAAAAAGTGACGCTGCCTCTTTGGAGAGAAATAGCGGTGAAGTGATAACAAATCGCGCATCTGTTAAATCTTCTGAACTCTCTAACCCTATCTGTGACTCTTGCAAAACTCTTTGACACTTTTGTATATTTTCATTTCGCACGATAGAAACGACCAAAGGAAGCTCTTTTGACACTTTTTTATAAAACTCTTCAAGCACCTCTTTATAGTCAACAGTTGAAAACGGCGGATTTGGCTCCAATAAAGAGAGTATAAAATCTTTTTGATTAGTTAGCTGCAAAAGTGTAAAGTTATCAGAGAGCTGTTTTTTACCTTCATCTTGATACACGATCTGCAAAGGATAAGGTACTTTTAAATCTTTTTCGATTTTATAATGTTTCACAAGATCCAATCCTCTTAGAGAGAAGAGAATAAAGGGATTTTTATCTATCTCGTTGACAAGCATGAAGTAAAGACCGGCGATATGTTTACAAGCGTAATTCCCATAAAAATCCGGACATGAACAACTCATATCAAAACCGCTAAAGAGATCGATCTCATTTTTTTGTAAAAACTCCAAAAGTTTTGCAGAGAGTTTGGAGTTGATGATATCAGCCAAAAGAAGAGGATTTTTATCTATGTGGTCGAGTATAAATTTACTATCTCCTTTGGCAAAGGGCTTAAATATCAAACTCGTTTTATAATAGGGTGCATAATTTCCCGCAACTTTTGCGGATATTAGTTTCTCTTGAAGAGATACATCGTAAACTTTACCGGTGTTTGCATAACTCTTACCCCGACTAAGCCTGCCGGAATCCGTCTCTCGTTCGATAGCTTTTAAAAACTCGGCGCCCCAAAGAGTAGTGCCATATACTTTTCTTGCCATGTTTTAATTATATCCTTTAAATTTATAGTTTTTTGAAGATAAAATAATCATCTCTTTATCTACCTTTTCATATTTTCAACTTTGGAGTGTTATATGTTATATTATGACTCGCTTTTCCCAAATCCTTTGGATATACTCCATAACTTTTAAAAAAAAGTTTACTAAAGTATCCTTGGTGTTTATAACCTACTTTTTGCGCTACTTCTTTTATACTCAGCAATTGTTCTTTTAAAAGTAAGTTTGCTTCCTCTAATCGGAGTTTTAGGACATATCTATGTATCGTTGTATTATAGACCCTTTTAAAACTTTTTTTGAGTTTGTTTTCATTGGTAGCGCAGATATGGGCGAGCTGTTGGATAGTAGGTGGATGGACGAAATTTTTTAGAAGATGATTTTTAGCTCTTTTTGCTATCTCGACTTCGGATGAATCGATGTTTTTATCGATAATATCCAGTAAAGAAAAACGGTGAATCATCAGTTCTATTACATCATGTTCACACTGGATACTAGTCGTTTTTTTGCGTGTAATTTTGTTGATGAGATAAAGCGTCAAAGCATCGATCGAGCTTATATCGATAAGTTTCAGTGAAATTTCTTGCTGAACGATAGAATACAAAAAATCGATCGGATCGGTAGTTTTGGCGCTCAAATAACGCTTTAGAAAAAAATCTGCCACAAAAAGAATAAAGATATCTCCTTCTCCTTTAATCGTTATATCTTGTTTGGTAGATGCGAAGATACTACTTTCTTTGACCGCATAATCTTTTTTGAGTAAATGATCGGTAAAATCGAGCTTTCCACTTTTTGTGTAAACTAAAATTATCATACGATCAAGATTTTTCAAAGTAAATGTAAATTTCTTTTTCGCTTCGATAAAAAGGATGCCGTTGGATATATCGACACGCGTATAGTCTGAAAACTCTTCACGCCTGTAACATTGTTCGGTAATGTTAAAAAAGAGGCTATCCAAGGTTATAGTATTCCCGTACCCGTCTTTCAAAATCTTCGTCGCTTAACTCCTTTTTCATGGGGATAAATTTTTTAGCTTTATCTCCCGCCGTTTGTCTGGCATCAAAATTTTCATCTTCTATGATTTTTAAGATCAGTTTACTCACTTCTATCGCGTCGTTGCCGTGATTTATCTGATCTATTATGACGGGTGCGAGAGTTGCGACTAACTTTGAATATGGCGAATTTTTTTCAAAAGTTTGAGGATTTACGACTAGATTATCTCTGGCAAAATCGGTATCGAAAAAGCCGGGCATGATAGAGTGCACACGGATATTAAAATCTCTAAGTTCATAGCGAAGCGAATCTGTGATCCCTTCTACCGCATATTTACTGGCATTGTAAAAAGTAAGCAGAGGAAGTCCTATTTTGCCCAAAAAGGAGCTGATATTGATAATTACCCCCGCTTCTTGTTTTCGCATTTTGGGGATGACGGCTTTACACATTCGCAGTACGCCAAAGACATTGACATCAAATTGTCGTAACATCTGTGTTTCATTCATATCTTCGACCGTTGATACCAACCCGTAGCCGGCATTGTTTACCAGTATGTCGATATGTTCGATCTTTTCTAAAGCGGCATCGATAGAATCCGTATCCGTGATATCCACTTTTATCGGATGCAGATTTTCAGAGGCGATATCCGAGAGTTTTTCAGGCGTGCGACTAAGAGCGTAAATCCGATATCCCTTTTGCGCAAGAAAACGGGCGCTTACTCTGCCTATGCCGCTGCTGCATCCCGTGATAAGCGCTACTTTTTGATTTTTTTCCATGATGGCTATTATAGTCAAAAAGTCTTAGTAGAAAAGTTAGTAGAAAAGAGTTTTTGGTTTTTTTATTTTTATTATTTGTCCGTTTTTCGCGTCAAGGATGATTGTTTGAAACTCTTTGTCGTTTTGCAAAGCAATCTCCCAAATAGTAGTCTGTTTTTGCATTTTGATCTCTGCCGTAATCATAGTTATATTTACGATATCGGTTTTATCTTTTGCTATCTCTAAACTCGTTTGAAGCGGGATATGGCTTGAGAGATCGTCTTTTATACTTTGTTGAATTTCACTTTCATAAGCATCATATATAACTTCGCCAAAACCGTCATATGAGCAAACCAACTCTTCATTTAAAAATTCTATTTCATATTGGCTGATTTTGATTGCGTCTCTTTTTTCGTAGTGGGTAATTTCTTGAAAATTTACGACGACATTTGTAACTTTTTCATTTTCTATATAAAATATAATCCATGTGGTTTCATGCTTTCGGGAAAAACCGAATCTAAAGTCCGGATTTTGCAGATATGTTTCAAGCTCTTTTAGCGTTTCGAGGGGTTGATGATATCTTATCTTTTTTGAAAAATCGTTGTAGTATGAAATTTTATTCGGCTCTATTTGCAGATAGTCAAGAAAATCGAGAGTTTTTTCATACTTTTTTTTGTTGTTCAAAACTCGAAGAGGCCAAAGTGTTTCTGAGATTATCTTAAATGCGCCGCTGAAAGTTAATTTTGATTTTTTGATTATGTTATCCGATTTAAATGCTTTAAAAACCGTCCCAATTTCATCTTTAAAAATCTTTTTCGGATCTTCTTTAAGAAGATGCAACGACTCTTTATGCGAGTAACATTTCGTTTTTTCGCTTATAAGTTCTACGGTTTTTGATAGTTTTAAAAGGTCAAAATCATGATCGTTAAAGAAATATCGCTCTCTTTTTTCAAGATTCAATGATATATCTTTATAGTTGTTGTGCAGATCCAAAGTTAAACCGTCTTCACACACTATTGTAAATTCGGCATATGCGCTATCGAGGATGTTATAGTTATTTGTTTGATCTTTTATAGTCGCAAAATTTAGACCTACACCGAGTCTTTTTGATTCATTTATCATAGGGTAGATAAAAACTCTTGTATCTCCGTCAAATAGATCTACATAGTATAGTTTGTCGCCGCCGTCGTAACCTTCTGATTTTAACAGATCTTTTTGTTCTTGAAGAAGACGCCAAATATCGTCGCAAAGCGCGTCTTCATTACTCTCTTTTATAATCGCTTTATCGGTAAGTTTTATTTTTAAAATCGCCAAAGGCCATAAAACGACGATTTGAAAAAAGAGAACAAAAGGAGCGACAGTCCATTTTACTATCGTGAACATAATCGAAAAAGTATGAAAAATGAGAGTAAAAAATTTTTCTAAAATAACAAAAAAGACAATTTTTGGTTTCATGTTCATATAAGAAGTATAGGGCGACATAGTGTTTCCTTACTATTTGTATCTATATCGCTAAATCGACTTGTTTTTACTTTTATATACAAAAGCCAGAACTTCCGCCACCGCTTTGTAGAAATTTTCGGGGATTATGTCGTCAAGATCGCATTTTGCGTAGAGTTCTTTTGCGAGGGGAGGGTTTTCGACTATTTGGATAAGATTTTCATTTGCGATCTCTTTTATCTTTAAGGCTATATTGTCGATTCCTTTTGCGATGACTCTTGGAGCGTTCTCTTTTTCATTGTCGTATCTAAGCGCTACGGCGTAATGCGTCGGGTTGGTTATGACTACATCGGCGGTCGGAATTTCGCTCATCATTCGTTTTTGAGCCATCTCCATTTGAAGTTTTTTGATTCTAGCTTTTATCTGCGGATCGCCTTCCATCTGTTTATATTCATCTTTTACCTCCTGTTTGCTCATTCTGAGATCTTTAAAGTATTGAAAACGAACGATCATAAGATCAATCATCGCCAAAACAAATAAAATCATCAACATTATCGCTACAAGCAGGATAATTTTTTGTACAAGCCAGGATATTTGATTTTCAAGGCTGAAGTTTATAACCGTAGGAAGTTCATGAATAAACAAAATCAAAAAATAAAAAGCTATAGCGAAAATTATGACGACTTTTGCCGTAATTTTTATACTCTCTATAAGCTTTTTTAAAGAGACTAGATTTTTAAGTCCTTTTATCGGATCGATTTTTTTTAGATCGGGAGTAAGCGGTTTTGTCGTATATACGAATCCAAACTGAACAAGCGAAGCCAAAATACCGGCGATCGCAACTACGGTAGCTAGAGGGATGATCATCAAAACAAGCTCTTTTAGGGTATTTAAACCAATCAAATACGCGATTTTGGGCGTAAGTTCAACTCCTATAAATTCGCTGTAAAATCTATATAGATGTTCTATTCGTGAAGTAAGAAACGCAGTTGCGAAATAAACGACTACAACGGCAACCACAAGCGTTATAAAAGCGCTTGTATCTTGACTTCTAGGAACATTTCCCTCCTTTTTCGCATCTTCGAGTTTCTTCGAGGAGGGTTCTTCCGTTTTTTCCGCGTCGTCGGCCATATCGTTTTGTCGTTTTTACAAAATTTACTCTATTCTCATAGAGAAATCAAGCCATACCGCTTTGTGTATCAAACTTCCGCTGCTTATCGCATCGACTCCCGTTTTGGCATATTCTACGATATTGTCTTTCGTTACATTTCCGCTTGCTTCTATCAGCACATAAGGATAGTTTTTTTCTCTAAAAGATACGACTTTTTTTATATCCTCTATGGGCATATTGTCGCACATGATTAGGTTGGCGCCGCTGCTCATGGCGATTTTCGCGGCTTCTATGCTTTCACACTCGATCTCGATTTTGGAAGTATAGGGAATCCGTTTTCTCGCTTGTTTTATAAAAAGATGAAGATCGTCAATCGCGGCAAGATGGGTATCTTTTAGCATCAAACAATCATCGAGTCCCAACCTGTGGTTTGTTCCTCCTCCGCATCTTACGGCGTACTTTTCCATCACTCTAAGACCTGGTCTCGTTTTTCTGGTATCAAGCAGTTTGACATCGTAATCTTTGACAAGTTTCACGAAATTTGCCGTATTTGTGCTTATGCCGCTGCAGTGTTGCATTATATTTAAGATTACCCGCTCATACATAAGCACACGGTTCACCTCTCCTCTGACATAGCATATGATATCTCCGTTTTTTATCCTGTTTCCGTCATATTTTAAAAACTCGATCTCTATATGCTCCATTTCGGCAAGCTCTTTGATATAAAGTTTGCCGGAAAATATGCCTTCTTCTTTCGCTATGACTTTGGCTTCTACTTTTCGTCTATCGCTTACAAGTGAAAAAAGATCGCCTCTGCCTATATCTTCAAGTATCGCTTCTCTTACGGTCTCTTTTACTCTCATGAAGTTTCCAATGATATCTTTTTCATAGATTAAACATTCTTTCAAGGGCTACTCTTGCCCATTTTATGACATTTGGATCAACTTGAATCTCTGTTAATATTTTATCCTCTTTTATGGAGAGAAGAGTTTCATACAGATGTATCAGTTCAGTTTCATTCATCGTAGGACATTCCGGTTTTGTGGAAGAGAGGACAAAAGTATTTCCTTTTCTCATTCGGTTTACGAGGTTAAATTCCGTGCCTATCGCGACTTTTTGATCCGGGTCTAAATTTTTTACATAGTTGATAATTTGACTTGTAGATCCTACAAAATCGCTTGCGTCGCAGACTTCGGGTTTGCATTCTGGATGCGTGACTATTTTTATGCCCGGATATCTGTTTCTGTAAAATTCTATATCCTCGACTTCAAAAAGCTGATGAACCGAGCAAAATCCGTTGAAACAGACGATATCGACTTCGTTGGGGTCGGTACCGTCGTTAACCACACACGATTTTAATCCCATCTGGTTGGCGATATTTTGCCCAAGGCATTGATCGGGTACAAAGAGTATTTTTTTGCCGCTTTCAAGCCCTTTTGTGATGATCTTTTTCGCGTTGGAGCTTGTGCATACCATACCGCCCATTTCACCGACTCTGGCTTTTACTTCAGCCGATGAGTTTATATATGTTATAGGCAGAATATCTTCATTTTTTATTCCAGATTTATTGAGAAATTTTACGCTTGCGTCATATTGGATTTCATCTATCATTTTCGCCATAGCGCAACACGCGATTCTCGGCATTAAAACTCTTTTATCCGGAGATAAGATTTTAACGCTTTGCCCCATAAAGCCCACTCCGCAAAAAATCAAAAAAGGATTTTTATCTTCTACCGCCATTTGAGCCAGTTGAAGACTGTCACCGCTAAAATCGGCAAGTTCAAAGACTTCGTCTTTTTGATAATAGTGGGAGACTATAGTGACATTTAGCT
>JALWKJ010000131.1 GCA_027081495.1 Campylobacterales bacterium
AATTTCTCTCTTCAAATCCGTATAAAATCATTTTAAAAACCAAAAAATTCGCATTTTCGGATACGGGATTTTTAAACAAATACGATAATCTTATCGATTTGGAGGTATTTACGATGGGAAAACCGGCGCTCGATCTTCGTGTGTCTCTTGATGAAGACGATGTTTGCGTAGATCAGCTTTGCAATACGAAAGAGGGGTTCAATAAGACTTTTTTATCGGCTTCGTATCCTGACGATTTGATAGAAAAGGTGCTTTTGAAAAAGCCGATTCTCGGCGGAAAAAATCTAAAAAAAACTACAAACGGTTTTATGCAAAAGATCATGACGAAAAATTATAGTATCAAATATAAAATCTGGCCGGGACATATTTATTTTAAAGATCAAAAAAACGGGATTTTTATAAAACTTAAAAGATTGCCGAATGAATAAATTTATAGGAGCTCATGTAAGCGCGAGCGGAGGGGTTTACAACGCTCCTTTGAACGCAAAAGAGATAGGCGCGAAGGCTTTTGCTCTTTTTACCAAAAACCAAAGACAATGGAAAGCAAAACCCCTTAGCGATGAAACGATAGATAAATTTAAAGAAAATTTGGAAATAGCGAGGATTTCACCAAAACATATACTTCCTCATGATAGCTATCTTATAAATCTTGGACATCCTGAAGATGAAAAACTTCAAAAATCTCTCGACGCTTTTATCGATGAGGTTCAAAGATGCCGACAACTCGGGCTGGATAAATTAAACTTTCACCCCGGCAGCCATTTGAAAAAAATAACTCAAGAAGAGTGTTTAGAAAAAATAAGCGACTCTATGAACAAAACTCTCGAGGCGACGGAGGGGGTAACGCTGGTTATAGAAAATACGGCGGGACAAGGAAGCAATCTCGGATATGATTTTGAACATTTGGCTTATCTTATAAATAACTCTATAGACAAAAGCAGGGTGGGCGTATGTATAGATACTTGTCATATGTTTACTGCCGGTTACGATATTCGCACAAAAGAAGCATATAAAAAAACTTGGAAAGAGTTTGACGAAAAGATTGGATATAAATATCTAAAAGGTATGCATATCAACGATTCAAAACCCGATTTAGGTTCTAGGGTCGATCGTCATGAGAGTCTTGGAAAAGGAAAAATCGGCATAGACGCTTTTGGATTTATCATGAACGATCCGCATATGGACGATATCCCTCTTGTGCTTGAAACGATAGACGACACTATTTGGGAGAAAGAGATATCTTTGTTGTACTCTTTGATAGAGTAAGAGACAAAAATTTGTCTCTTACGGTAGTTGTTTGTTATCTTTGATTGTCGTAGTTTTCATCTCCTCTAGGGTATGAAGGGAAGTTTTTTTGTACTTTGTCCCAGTTGTCGGCGATGGCCTTTTTGATACTTTCCATCGCGCTTTTATTGAAAGCCGGAATCACTCTCTTTAAACCTTTCGGTTCCATTGAACCTCTGTAAACCACGCCGTCTTTTTCGGCAAAAATCGGATATTCTATTCCTTCATCTCTTTCGAGGAATTTTTTCACATTGTATGGTTTAACAACAAGTATATCTATATCGCCTTTGTTTACGATTTTCCATTTTCCGGCGATTTTGCCTATTTGTTGCTCTCCTTGATCATTAAAATACGCCTGTACCAATTTCCCTTCTTTTGCGCTTGCATCACAAGTATATCCGTTGTCGGTTTTTTCTCCGGCAAATCCGAGTCCGCCTTTATCGTCTCCTATAAACCAGTGAACACCGCATTGTTTTGATATAAAATCGGATATTGAAGAAAATGTTATCTCTCCCTCGGGAGTAAAATGTCTTACCTGTTCGTTAATTGTATAAAAATCGTCTATTTTGTCTATTTTGATAAAATAAGCTTTTGCGTCTTTTGGCATATCGGTTTCAAGACCGAACTCGGGAAGTTCTCTTTTTTCACCTTCGATCTTTTTTGCACTGACGATATATGCTTTTTCATTCCACTGCGAAAGTTGTATAGCTCCGTCTTTTAGAAGTTTATATTTGGGAGTATTGTTTTCGGCCACCCATTTACCGTCTTTTAAAATCAAGTCGGTATTATCGTCGTGACTTTCATCAAGAACAAATGTTCCGTCTTTTTGAACTTTAAACTCTTCATATGACATTGTATCGTCATCATTGAAGGTTACCTTGCCGTACCCCATTCCTTGCGGCATATAAAAACTCATAGGAGGAGTGATATTTATTACCTTCGTGTCTCTTTTTGCATCTTCTTGCTCTTTTTTCTCTTTTTGCTTTGCCAAAAAGTTTCTAATAGCGTTATATATTTTTTGAATATCCGGATCATCGGATTCTTTTAAACGCTCAAGTCCGGCAAACAAAACACCCGGTTTAACCTTTTTGTCTTTGAAAATTTCTTTTAATTTATCTATGACATTTTGAGGAAGTTTATGTAGTCCGACATGATCTAAATCATCAAGTATAAATTTTTCAGTCCAATCGAATCCGGGCTTAAAAATACCGTCGTCTATCTTGATTTGTCCTGAAATTTCATCGAGTTTTCCATCTTCAAAAGCGATTTTGACTTTTTTAAGATCTCCTTTTGTAATAGATCCTATTTTTTCGAGAAAATCGTCTTTTTTTCTCTCATCTTGGTCAAATTTTTCAAATCCGTTTTTAATATTTCTCGCTATGCCTTTTGCGGCTTCGGCAAATTCTACACCTCTATCGCCTCCAAGCAAGTCTCTGGTTTTTTTGTTGTTTTTGGCTCTTTCAAAAGTTTTTTCAAGAAGTTTTTCAACTCCGCGATCGCCGGTTTGCATATCCGATAAACCGTCAAGAAGAGCTTCATATATCTCTTCCGCTCTTTCGTTTTTCGATCTTCCTTTGTCATCGTCCGCAACAAGTAGAGCCTCAACGGCTTTTTGTAATTGTAGAGCTTTTTGGATAATCTTGTCATCACCTGCTTTGAGTGCTGCTATAGGATCTTTTTTTATATCTTTTTCATCAAGTCCGAGAGCTTGTGCAACTCTTTTTCTCGACTGCTCTATTTTTGCTTTAATTTGCTCTTTTGTGAGTTTATCGTTTGCTTTGATCTCCTTTTGAACCGCTTTTGCCACTAGCGTGGTTATGGGGGTTATATGAACGGTACTATCATCTTTAGGAGCTAAAAGTTTACCGTTAAAATCAAGACCGGTATCTACATCTTTACCGCCGTAAACCAGCAGCATAGCATTTTCGTATTTTTCATCTTCTGAAATCTCTGGAGTAATCTGTAAACTAAATTTTCCGTCTTTATCCGTTTGCGTATTTGGTTCTTCGGCTTGACAGTATCCGTCTTGGCTAAGGTCTAAACAAACCGTCGCATATTGTAAATATCCATCAATCGCATTTCCGCTTATTGTCGCAGCCGCTCTACTGCTATCTGCAGGATCGTCTTTTGTCGTATCGTCTCCACCGGCTTTTACGCCGGTTCCGCCGCAGCCTGTTAAAAATGCACTTAGTGCAACCGATAATGTTAAACCTTTAAATAGGGAATTTCTTTTCATAGGGGGAGGTCTCCTTTAACCTGGAATTTATTTGAATCGCTAAATTCATAAACTATATCGGCAGTAGAAGAAAAAAGTTTAATAATAATTTACTTATATGATTGTTTATAGAGCAAGAAGTTTATGTTTTACACGATCCGTTACCGCAACTTCCGCTTCCAAGATTAAAACTATCGCTAAAATCGCAGTTTGTGCATTTAAATTCTACAAATGCGGTTCCCGAGCATCCTCCGCCTTTTTGGTTTACTATCTCAATAGTATGTTGTTTGCATTCGGGGCAAATTCCTTGGTTTATAAGTTTTAGTTTTTCACCTTTTTCGCCAAGATAATGAATATATGCCCAGATAAGCCCGCCGACGATAACAATAACAAACAAAAGAGTCAAAAGCGTGTACATGGTAATCCTAATTTTTATTTTGCTAATATCCATTTTATCATAAATTTAGAGTCGGAGTGCAATTATGCTTAGAGTTTCGTCTATTTTTTATTCTATTCAGGGAGAGGGTGCGCATAGCGGCGAAGCCGGTGTGTTTGTACGGTTATACGGTTGCAATCTTGACTGTGATTTTTGTGACGACCAATTGCATAAGAGCGTGAAGAAGCAGATGAGTTTTGGCGAAATACTTAAAGAGATAGAGCGGTTTCCTTCAAAAAGCGTTATCATAACGGGAGGAGAACCGAGCATTTACAATCTCAATCCTTTTATCTCATTTTTGCATAAATATTCATATAAAGTCAGTATAGAGACAAACGGATATAGTTTCAAAAATATAAAAAAAGCGGATTGGATTACATATAGTCCCAAAGAGTGGCATGATATAAAGGAGGAGGGGTTTGACGAACTTAAATTTGTGGTAGATAAAAATTCACCAATTGAAAAACTGCTTGATATACACAGCGTCAAACCCATCTATTTGCAGCCACAAAATTTTGAAAACGAGCCAAATATGGAAAATGTGAAATTTTGTATAGAAGTTGTAAAAAAGTATCCTCAAAAATTTCGTTTTAGCGCCCAAATGCATAAATTTTTAGGAATTTCCTAATGTCTGAAAAGAAAAAGAGCGCATTGGTAGTTTTTAGCGGAGGACAAGATAGTACTACTTGTCTTGGATGGGCAAAAAATAGATACGATTTTGTGGAGACGATAACTTTTGATTATCATCAAAAACACTCGGTAGAGATAGAGCAGGCAAAAAAGATAGCGAAACTTATGAGTGTGCCAAACTATGTTTTGGAGATAAATATTTTTGCTCAGTTAAACGATTCCGCGCTTATCGACGGTTCTTTGGACATAAACGCAAGGCATAAAAAAAGACCCCATCTTCCGGCATCTTTTGTTCCAAATAGAAACGCGGTTTTTTTCACAACCGCTCACGCTTATGCTCAAAAAGCGGGTCTTGATCATATTATAACCGGAATCAATCAAACAGATTACAGCGGTTACCCCGATTGTAGAATGCCTTTTATCAAAACTCTTGAAAAAGCCCTAAATCTCGGAAGTGAGTCTGAGATAAAATTTTTATATCCTCTTATTCATCTTTCAAAAGCGCAGACATTTAAACTTGCGGAAGAAGAGGGAGTTTTGGATATCGTGATAAAAGAGACCCACACCTGCTATAACGGGGATAGAAATGTTTTTCATCCTTGGGGATACGGTTGCGACGAATGTCCGGCATGCAAACTAAGAAAAAAAGGTTGGGTAGAATATAAAAATTAAAATAATTTAATTTATTAATATATTATTTTAAGTAATAATATATTAATATTCTCTTCTTTTTAACAAGGAGTGAATGTTATCATGAAATACTTTAGAGATATTTTTAAAGATAGAGATGAGCTTTCGGTGCGCTATGACCAAGAAGATAAAGCGATCTGGCTTTATCTAAATCCTAAAGATAGACCAAGATTGTCTGTTGAGCTTGTAAACAATATTTTGGAAGTGAGCAAAGCTATACAGAGATATTATGAAAATAGCGTCGTATTAGATAAATTTCCCGTAAATTTTTTCGTTGTGACTTCTCAGACTAAGAATATTTTTAATTATGGGGGTGATCTGGGATATTTTATAAAATTGGTTGAAGAAAACAATAAAGATGAACTATACAGATATACGAAACTTTGCGTTGACAATGTATATCTGTTTAATGTAAATTTAAACCTGCCTTTAGAAACTATCGCTCTGGTTCAAGGAACGGCGCTTGGAGGAGGGTTTGAGCTTGCGCTTTCTTGTTCTACTTTAATCGCGCAAGAATCGGCGAAGATGGGTTTTCCCGAAAGTAGATTTAATCTTTTCCCGGGGGTTGGTGGATATACATTCTTGGCTAGAAAAAGCGGCATAAGAGTCGCCGAAGAGATGATAAAACGCGGTAAAATATATTTATCTAAAGAACTTCTTGATATGGGTGTTATAAACGAAATGGTCAATGACGACGAGGGAGTATCTTTTGTAAAAAAATATATGAAGAAACAAAATAAAAATTTTAAATCCCATTTAGCTTTGTTAAAAGCCAGACAAATTCATATGTCTTTATCGTACGACGAATTGATGAAAATAGCCAAATTGTGGATGGATATGGTTTTTAGGTTGAGTAAAAACGATATAAAAGCGATGAAGCGGCTCATAAACGCGCAAGATAGTAAAAATATAAATAACAGCGCGAGAATAAGAACATATCAGGATCGAAGAATCTTTTTTGACGAATCGGTCGTAAAAGCGGAAAGAAGAAAAAAAGAGAGGAGAAGCGCTTAAAAAAATTTTTAGATTTGTCGATATTGCCGATAGTAAAGATAAGGTTTTATCATTTGATTGATAAAGCCGATAAATAAAGGCGATATCGCGATGTTGATTAGTGATCAAATTATCAATAAAGAAAAAGAAGAGTTGTCTCAGTCTCTTACAAGAATGAAAATTTCGGGACTGATACTGCTTTATTTTGCAATATCTCATTTTTTGTTCGATAAATATACGCTTTTACCCGTGGTTGTTACTTCTATCCATTTTTTATATAGCTCCATAAATTATCATGCCGTTTTTAAATCCGGAAAAATTTTTCACAGAAGAATAATTTTGAGTCTTTGCGTCGATGTGGGCGTTATCGCTTATATCATGCATTCGATGGATAAAAGCGGTATTATTTTATATCCCGTCATTATTTGGATTGTAGTCGCAAACGGCATTCGTTTCGGGGAAAAACATCTTTTGATCGCGGCTGCAATAGCCGAAACTATGTTTATGAGCGCGCTTTTGACAAACAGCTACTGGGATACCCATAGGGAGCTGCTCTATTCATTAGGTTTTGGATTGATAGTTTTGAGCGTACTGTTTTTACACATGATACAACGGATGCATCATCTAAATGAAACGCTTGAAACTAAAGTAAACCAAAGGGTGGCGGAAGTTGAGCATGGATATCTTCATGATTCTCTTACGGGGCTTAAAAACAGAGAAGCCCTTTCTGAAGATTTGAAAAAATCACCGTTTTCAGGATTATTGGTAGTCGATATAGACGGTTTTAGAAATTATAACGACCTTTACGGTATGAAAGCCGGCAATCAGGTTTTAGTATGCGTTTCTAATTTTTTACGGGCTTTTGCATATGAAAGATCTTATGAAGTATATCGAATTTATGGAGACCATTTTGTACTAAGAGAGCTTGGCAAGAGCGTCTCTTTATTTAAATTTGAGCAAGATCTTAAAGATTTGTTTAAGCAAGTGGAAACATTCAGAATACACTTGGAGGATTTTTCCGACGAACTCGAGATAGAGATAACCGTCGGCATATCTTTGGAAAAAGAGCTGGCGCTTAAAAAGGCGGAGATGGCGCTCTCTTACGCGAAAAAAGAGAAAAAAGATTATTTCGCTTACAGTAAAGCCATCGATACATCAAAAGAGAAAAAAGAGCTTCTTCTTTGGAAAAACGAGATAAAAAAAGCCTTGCATACCGACAATGTTATTCCGCTGTTTCAACCGATAGTAGATAGAAGCGAAAAAATCGTTAAATACGAATCACTGATGAGACTGCGAAGGTTTGTGGATAAAAAAGAGGAGTTGGTGTCGCCCTTTTTCTTTCTTGAAATCGCCTATAAAAGTAAACAGTATGAAAAATTGACCTCCGTCATGATAAAAAAGAGTTTTAAGTTCATGAAAGAAACCGGCAAAGACGCATCTATAAATCTCTCTTTTGAAGATATTACGAATAAAAATATAACTTCGGTTTTGAAAGAGAAAATAGAAAAATGTAAAGTTGGAAAACAGGTTATTTTTGAAATTGTCGAAAGCAGCAATATAGATGATTTCGCGCTTGTGAAGGAGTTTATATCCGAGTTTAGAAAATTTGGAGTCAGGTTTTCCATAGACGACTTCGGATCGGGCTATTCGAACTTTACTCATATTTTTGAATTAGCGCCCGATTACTTGAAAATTGACGGTTCTTTGGTGAAAAATATCGATGTAGATATGAAATCATACCTTTTAGTCAAGTCTATCGTACAGATGGCTAAAGAGTTAAAAATAAAAACGGTGGCGGAATTTGTCAGCAAAAAAGAGATTTATGATATTTGCTACGATATAGGCATAGATTTTTTTCAAGGATACTATTTTTGCGAGCCGATCAAAGCCGAAAAAGTGAAAGAAAATTTAAATAAAGAGTTGGCTTTAGCCGTTTGATATAGATATATAAATAAAAGTTAAACTTTTTATATACTTTTGTCGATATTGTCATATAAATATATATAAGGCTCTATCATGAAAGTTTTTTTGATTTTTTTTATTACCTTTTTATTTTTTGTCGGATGCGGCTCATCAGTCAGCATAGACGCTCCTGAAAATATCTCACGATCAAAGCCGTCGGAGCTTTTTATAACTCTTGCAAAAGAGTTATATTATGTCGGTGAAAAATTCGATAACTCTTTTAAAGCGACTGACGAATACGACAGAGACATAACGGATGAAGTCGTTGTGGAAGGTACGGTAGATACGCAAAAAGAAGGAGAATATGAGCTTTTATATAAACTTATCGATAAAAACAAAGTTTTGAGTGTAACGAAAAAAACGGTAACGGTCAAAATAAACAAAGATCCAAAAATCATCTTATACGGCGATAAAAAGATAGATATTTATCTTGGAGGGAAATATGAAGAACCCGGATTTGAAGCAAAAGACGAAGAAGACGGCGACATAAGTAAAAATGTCAAAATAACCGGTTTTGTCGATACTTCAAAAGAGGGCGTATATACGATCGCTTATAAAGTTTTTGACAGTTTTGGAAATAGCGCCGATGAAAAAAGAGAGATAAGAGTAATTCCTCCGGACGATATAAGGGAAAAAGTTCTTATCAAAAGCGGGTATAGTTCGGATTTCTCTTTTTCTCTTTGGGATTATATGGTAAACAAACGAGATGATTCGTTTACGGTTACAAAATATGTAGATAATTTAAAAACAGGCTCTCAAATAGATGATATAAAAAAGATATCGTCAAATGAATACGGCATATCTTTTCCTTACACTTTAAGAACGCTAAACTATATAAATAACAATGACGGTACGATAAAGATAGCTTTTAAAAAAGAGAACGATACGACAGATTTCGTAATGTTGAAAGATCATGCAAAACTAAATACTCCCATAACCGTCGGCTCTTCGAGTGAAAATGATAAAAGTTGCCGCATTTTAGAACATTATGAAAAAATAAAGTTAAACGACACTCCTTATGTAGATGTCATAAAAATAGGATGTGGTTTTGCAGAGGCGTATTTTGCGAAAAACAGAGGAATAATTTTGCAAAATACTCTTATTCAAAAAAAACAACCGCTTTTTGTATCCGGACTAAAGAGTGAAATCGACAAACAGATAAGGTTAAAAAATATAACGGATAAGACTAAAACCCCTTTAAGTGAAATGAATCTTAAGAGTATGATTCAAAGCAATACCGAAATGCTCGCATACAATCCTTACAACCTTCATGGAGAAAACATGAAAATCGGCGTGGTAGATGAGGGCGGCGCAAGAACTACTCACAAAGAATTTGAAGGCAGAGTGATAAATGATACCTCCGAGCCTATTAGTCCACACACAACTCATGTAACGGGTACGATAGCCGCTAGCGGAATAGATAAAGATGCAAGAGGCTATGCAAACAAGGTGAAGGTAGAGGTTTTATCATATTATGATACATATTTTTCAAATGCCGTTAAAGAGCTTTATAATAAAGGAATATTAATATCAAATCACTCTTATGGGCCTGCCGATTACTACTCTGTAGGTGAGTATGGTTCATTGGCGAGGGATATCGATGAATTTGTCGCTATACATCCCGAAGTTTTGGTCGTAAATGCCGCCGGAAACGATCGGACGACTGACGGATACGGCGATTACGGTATTATTAAAGATTTTGGTAACGCTAAAAATATTATAACCGTAGGCGCCGTTAATTATGATGATACTATTTCGTTTTTTAGCAGTACCGGTCCGGTCAAAGGCGGCAGAATCAAACCCGATATCGTAGCAAAAGGCTATCTGGTAAAATCGGTCGGATATGAAAGCGATGATTCATATATTTATATGTCGGGCACTTCCATGGCTTCGCCCGCCGTTACCGGTGCAGTCGCGTTGTTAAATGAAGAGTACATGAAAATAAACGATAACGATACGATGAGAGAAGATGTCGCAAAGGCGATCATGGTAAATAGCGCAAAAGATTTAGGAAGAGAAGGACCGGATTACGAGTTTGGATTCGGGCTTTTGAATTCTCTTGAAGCGGTTAAGATTATAGACTCCTTAAATTCGCCAAAACCGCTTGTTTTGACAAACGAGCTTGCGGCGGAGCAAAAACATATATATGATTTAAATATCTCTTCTCTTTCGTTGTTTAAAGCTTCATTGTGCTGGATAGATCCCGTTTTGGGGTCGGATACAAGCGGTGAATTGACAAACGATCTGGATATGACGATAGTTGACGAAGATTATCAAAGTATTTATGCGTTTACGCTTGATCCGAACAATCCCGAAAAACCCGCCCAAAAAGATAAATATAATCGTGTCGATAATGTAGAACAGATAGAAGTAAAGCTTCCGAAGGGAAATTATAAGTTGATCGTTACGGTACATAAAATGCAGACGCAAAAACAAAAATACGCTCTTGCGTCAAATATGCCTTTGCCGAATCCAACGATCGATTCGTCTTATTCGAAGATAGACGAGTTTGAAACGACTATCTTAAACAGCGTTAGATAAAAAACGCAAATACGCTTTTTATTTTATATATTTTAATATATTTTTATTTGGAGTCATTCCTATATATTGTTGCTTAAGATCTCCGCTTTTATCAAAAAGCAGCATATAAGGTATCTGTCCGCCCCATCCGGTATTTGCCTTAATGAAAGAGACGATATCCCAAGCATAGTCTAGGTTGATGAGCGGGTAGTTGATTTTGTTCTCTTTTTTGAAGTTGTTTAACTCTTTATTCGTCATTTGAACCTGAACTTGAACACCGATAATTTGAAATTTATCTTTATTTTCTTCCTGCATTTTGATTAGGTGGGGAATCTCAATGAGACATGGAGGACACATAGGTCCAAAAAAATCTAAAAGAACCGTTTTGCCTTTGTATTTGTCAAATATAAAACCTTTTTTAGTAACATTGATCTCTATAAGTTCTCCGTCGGTGGTATTTAGATCGATTTTTTTCACTTTCTGTGTTTTTGTATCGGCTGCATACAACGATGCGCCCGAGAGTAAAAATGGTATCAGAGCTATATAAAATAATTTTCTTAAAAATCGCATTTTGTATAATTTCCTTTATTTGTTTAAAGTTACGAATTTTAGTATTATAACATTTAAATGTGTATTAATCGTGTATGTTATATGATAACAAATAAACGAATCGATAGGAGAAAAAAGTGGATTTGACGCATTTGGATGAGAACAAAAGACCTAAGATGGTTGATGTTACGGAAAAAGATATAACTAAGCGAGTCGCTAGAGCCAGCGGCAAGATCACAATGAGTCAAGAAGCGTATGATTTGATTATCTCAAACTCGACAAAAAAAGGACCCGTGTTGCAAACGGCGGTCATCGCTGCGATCATGGGAGCAAAACAGACATCGTCGCTTATACCGATGTGCCACCCGTTGATGCTGACTTCGGTTAAAACAAATATAACAAATCTTCCCCGGCTTCCCGGTTTTCTTCTTGAGGTAACCGCAAAACTCGACGGTAAAACGGGAGTGGAAATGGAAGCTTTGACAGGCGTGAGTATCGGTCTTTTAACGATATATGATATGGTAAAGGCAATAGATAAATCCATGGTTTTATCGGATATAAGACTAGAGTCAAAAAGCGGAGGAAAAAGCGGTGAATTTAAACGATAAAAAATTGGAACTCGTATATCCATGTAATTGGGATTATAAAGTCATTGTGCACAAAGAGTGTGATATATGCGATATAACTAACTCTGTTTTTGGAAAGAGAGAACATAAAATTTCCAAATCAAACAAAAGCAAAAACGATAAATATCATAGCTACAAAGTAACAACGCTTGTTCACAACGAGGATGATAGAAAAGAGATATTTGAGCAGCTTAAAAAAGATAAAAATGTAAAAATCGTTTTATAAAGTTCCAAGAGTCATACCCAAACTGACGGAGAGGGCATATTGGGCATGAAAATTGTTCTCTTTTTTTTGTAAAATGCGAGGGGTCGTCTGTATAAACAGCCATTTGTTAAGATAATGAATATAACTTACGCTAACTCCCTGCCAATCTTTTTTGTACGAGCTTGAGTTTTCCTTCAAAAGAGCATACGAAATCCAGTATGTCAATCTGTTTTTTTTGTTGAAGTAGTGATGAAGTTTCAGATGGGTTACTATATGCTTTTTGTTCCTGTTTTGACTGTTTGCGTACCACTCGTTGGCCTGTTCGAGAAGGTGGATTTTATCGATAGATTTATAGAAATTTAAACGAACGGATTTTGCCAGATATGTATGATTTAGGTAATAGTAAAGACTCCCTTTGGTAAACAGCAGTATATCATGATATATTAAAAACCGTTTTTCAAGCGAAAGCTCCTGATAAAAGCCAAACGGAGAGCGAAGTTTAAATCCAAGCTTTGTAAAAGAAGTGGTATTTTTTGTATTTAAAAAATAGTATTTTAGACCTATTCTGATTTTATCGTCGTTGATGATATTTTCATTTTGAGTATCTATTTGTCTATTTGTAACGGTATCGGAGGATTGCCTGCTAAATGTAAGTTCTAGTCTTTTTCCGAGTTTTGGCAGGTGAATATTTCCTCGGGCATTTAAAGAGAGTCTAAAAATATGCTCTTTTGTCGATTTTAGGGTAAATATCAGTCTAAGAGAGTTTTTTTTTATGATCTTTTTCTCTAAATGTTTGCAATTTTTTTCACACTTGATCGTATCGTCGATATTTCCAAGAAGCGCATGATAATAATAGGTTAGCGTTGTTCTCATCTTTTCAAGCGAAGTGTTCGTATCGGCACATGAAAAAGTTAAAGATAAAAGTAAAATTAAGAAAATTTTTTTGTTCATAAAAGTATTATAACATTTTTATTACCTATATTTGTGAAAAATTTTTATAAAAAACCTTTACAATTTAATTTTTTTTCGCTATAATTTCGACTCTTTACAAATAAGTGCGGGAATAGCTCAGTGGTAGAGCACGACCTTGCCAAGGTCGGGGTCGCGAGTTCGAACCTCGTTTCCCGCTCCATTTATTAAAGATACAGCGACAGTTACCGATATAAAAAAACAAGGTGGTGTCCGATAAGCCCGGGTGGTGGAATTGGTAGACACAAGGGACTTAAAATCCCTCGATCATTGCGATCGTGCCGGTTCAAGTCCGGCCCCGGGCACCACCCCTAAAACGGGGAGAATATGGCGACATAGCCAAGTGGCTAAGGCAGGAGCCTGCAAAGCTCTGATCCCCGGTTCAAATCCGGGTGTCGCCTCCATTTATATTTTGTCGGGAGATGGCAGAGCGGTTGAATGCACTGGTCTTGAAAACCAGCGAGGGTCACACCTCCGGGAGTTCGAATCTCCCTCTCCCGGCCATTTCAAATCTACATTTTATTCTAATTTCGCAAAATTATCACCGTATCAATAGTTTATTACTCAACTACAAATTGTCCCATCATTCCCGCATCTTCGTGTTCTAGGAAATGACAATGGTACATATATGGATTGTCTTTATCTCTATAGTCAACCATTCTAACGAGCAGTTTTACGGTTTCGTTTGGAGCTAAATAGACGGTATCCTTGTATCCTTTTTCGTTTTTTGCGACATTTGACTCCAAGCCGTTTCTTTCAAGTATCATAAAGTGCGTCGCGTGGATATGAAAGTTGTGTTCTATATTCATGAGGTTTTTTACTTCCCATATTTCTGTTTGATCAATAGGTACTCTTTCATTGATGACATCCATAGCCATTGAGACTCCATTGATGGTTAAAACTCCTCTCATACCCGAAAGAGTAAAAGTTCTATTTTTTATATTTGCCGGTTGATCAAATTTTGTAAGCGTTGTAAGATTTTGAGGCAATGATGTTTTGATCGTTGAATCTTTTGTAACCATAAGTTTTAAAAAAGTTTTATTGTTTTTAAAATCTTTTAAAAATATACTTTTATCTTTGTCCATACTAAGATCGATGACAATCTCGGCTCTCTCTCCGGGAGAGAGTCTAAGTTTTGTGAGCTCAACGGGCGAGGCAAGAAACGAGTTATCGGATGCGATTTGAAAAAACGATCGCTCATCGTCAAAACCTACTTCATATACGGAAGAGTTGGAACCGTTTAATATACGAAAACGGATCTCTTTTGCCTCAAGTTCTATAAAAGGATCAATCGCACCGTTAGCGATATATGTATCGCCGTGATATCCATGCATGATCTCTCTCATAGTAGGAGAATAATCGATTTGAGCGTTTGCGTCGAATCTTCTATCTTGTAAAACGAGCGGGATATCGTCTATGCCGTATCTTTTTGGAAGATCAAGCTGTTTGCTCTCTTCATCTTCTATGATTATAAATCCCGCAAGCCCCATATAAACATGTTCCGCCGTTTTCCCCATCAAGTGGGGATGATACCAATTTGTGCAGGCTTTTTGATTTACTTTATATCTAGCAGACCATGACATTGTCGGTTTTATCTTTTGGTGGGGACCACCATCCATAATCGCGGGTACATGCATGCCATGTCCGTGCATAGTGGTTATTTCATCGAGATTGTTGGTATAGTTTATGGAGATTTCATCATCGTTGTTCAAAAGAAGCGTAGGTCCCAAATATGTGCCGTTTATTGCAAATGTATCGGTTTTTGTATCTCTAAAAAACGAGTGTTTGCTTTTTTGGATCGTAAGATCAAAATGTCTTACGCCGTTTTCGAGTTTGCCTTTTAAAAGTTGCGGTATTGGGAGAGGGGAGGTGTTTTCAGTTTGCGGCGATGATGTTTTAGTATCGTTACCGTTACTGTTTGAACCGCAACCGCTCAAAAGAAGCGCGGATGCCCAAACGCTTAATGCTATAAATTCTCTTCTTTGCATAGATTACCCTTGTTATTAAGATATTTTATATTTTTTAATATAAAATTTATGTGTAAGAATTACTTTAAAAAAGTAACGACATCATCAAAATCCAATCTTAATTGTTTTGGTTGAGGATTTACTCTATAGCCAAACGGTAAAATCAAAGATAACTGCCATTTTGAGGTATCGAGATTTAAAATTTCTTCCACTTTTTCTTTTTCAAAACCCTCTATGGGACATGAATCTATCTCTATGAATGCCGCGGCATTCATCATATTCGCTGCCGCTATATAGGTCTGTCTGGCTGTCCAGCAGTAGATTTTTTCATCGCTGCTTAAAGTATCTTTTAAGTGATCGGCATAGAGATTTAGATAATTCTCTAACCGTTCTTTGGAAAGAGAACGCCTCGCAAATCTCTTTTTGGGGATATTTGAAGAGGGTTTGACATTTTCAATAGCGGCTAAAATCACCACAAGATGTGAACAAGAGGTTATTTGAACTTGATTCCAGCAAAATGGACGAAGCTTTTCTTTTAACTTTTGATCGGTTATGACAAGAAACTTCCAAGGCTCCATACCGAAAGATGAAGGAGATTTTCTTCCCGCATCGAGAATATAGCGAATCTCTTCATCATTTATTTTTTTATTTTCGTCAAATATTTTGCAAGCATGCCTAAACGCCATAGCTTTTGTGAAATCGTTTTCTAGCATGATCATCCTTTTTTAAAATTTTAACAGATATATAAAATTAAGTCAATAATTATTTAAATTATTTATATAAATATCAAAAAATAGGTTTTTAAAAC
>JALWKJ010000132.1 GCA_027081495.1 Campylobacterales bacterium
ACGGGAAAATTGCTATTTTTAAATTTTTTACCCGATTTTGAAGCGAGTTCGGATAAAAATCATGACAATAATTACTCCATCGCGATTTTGGCGACGGATGATCAAAACTATAGCTCGACTCAAAATATGATTATCGAAATAAAAAAC
Source organism: Campylobacterales bacterium (assembly GCA_027081495.1). Lineage (GTDB taxonomy): Bacteria > Campylobacterota > Campylobacteria > Campylobacterales > QNZT01 > QNZT01. The sequence goes on from JALWKJ010000132.1 coordinate 148, forward strand.
GACCCTTCGGATGATCAAACGGATTCAAATAGAATTAAAATATATAAAACCGGCGACAAAAACGACGGTATTGTCGAAGGTCAAAGTTTTGGCGACGATAGAAATTTTACGCTCGATATCGTCGGAAGCGACAGGATTATAAAAATAGGTGACAGAATTTGGCAAGACTCGCCCGATAACAAAAAGGCGGATTATACTTTTGAAGAAGCGCAAAATTATTGCGACGATTTAAATTATGGAGAAATAAGCGATTGGAGAGTACCAAATAGACATGAACTCTATGAAATAGTAAATTACGGCTATGCGAATACTCAAAAGCCGACTATCGACGATATATTTGAAAACGCTTTAAAAACAAACTACTGGACTTCTCAAAATGTTGTCGATTACGGAAATAATATTCTTACAAATGAAGCTTTTGCCGTATATTTCGTAAACGGTGCCTCATATTCTCTTAAACGAGATCAAAAATTCGCCGTAAGATGCGTCAGTGGCAAAAAGCTGGAATTTAACGAGATAGTGACAAAAGACGGCGACGATATTTACAGAGACGAAAAAACCGCGCTTGAATGGACATCTCCGCTTGAGCACCAAACGCTTCTTGATGCAAAAAAAAGATGTGAAAATTTGAAATTCGGCGGATTTGACGACTGGAGACTTCCAAATATAAACGAACTTCATACGATTATGCCGACATACGGCGAAAATTTTCTTCTTGATGAAACAAGAAGCGGACCTTTTTGGGCAACAACGAAGCTAGACGACACGCACGGAAGATATATCGAAAATTACTGGAATATAAATTGGGATTTGGCTACCGGTAGAGATGTATTAAACGACGATAGTGAAAAAATAGACGCTGAAAATACGGCGGGATCTATTTGCGTAAGAGGAGGACATTTCTAATGATAAAAAGATTTTATTTTTTAGCTGTATTGATGATATTTATCTCAGGATGCGGCACCGATACTAAAACGACGCCAAAAACCGAAACTCCTTTCGCTTTTGAACCTTTTGAAACTTCAAAATCTGTTGTTGAAAATAAAGGTATGGATGTTTTACAAATAAAAACAAATGAAAACAATGTTACATATTCCATAAATCAAGATCATGACGGCGATTTATTTAAAATAGACAAAATATCCGGCTCTTTATCTTTTAAAACGGTTCCCGATTTTGAAAATCCGAAAGATAACGATAAAAACAATATTTATGAGATAACGGTAAAAGCGGTAAACGACAAAAACGAAACTTTATCAAAAAAAATCACGATTACGGTAATAAACGACACGACGGACGATGGACCGATTTTAACATCGCCCAATACCGTATCTCTTGAAGAAAACAGACAACTTGATTTTACGATAAAAGCACAAAGCAACAATTCGGTCGGTTTTGTCTTTATGCTATCCGCAGGAGAAGATAAGGCGAAATTTGAACTAAATAATTCATCAGGCAGTCTATCTTTTAATTCATTTATACCCGACTTTGACAATCCCTCCGATTTTGATAAAAACAACAGATATGAAATCGTGGTTAAAGTAACCGACGATCAAAATATATCAACCGAACAAAATATTACCGTCGCGATAACGGACGACGAAAACGATCTTGTTCCTACGAGAATCGTATTTAAAACAGGACAAGACGACGGTCGGGTTAAAGGATTGGCATTTGGAAACGACAGGGTTTTTAAAGTACATGAAGAAAATGGAGATAAGGCGCTTATATTTGGGGAGCGTATGTGGGAAGACAGCGAACATGTCATAAATACGCCGCTTGATTTTGAAGGAGCAAACGACTATTGCGCCGGACTCGACTATGCCGGATACGACGACTGGAGAGCGCCAAATCGCCATGAACTGGCCGAACTTATAAATTACGGTAAAAAAGGCATACTCTTTGACGACGATTTTAAATATAAAAAAGGAGGGAACTTTTGGACATCCCAAGAGAGACTCTCAAGCACGAACGACCATTCCAAAGCGTGGAGCATATCTTTTACCGACGGTGAAGAGTATGACGAACCAAAAGGCAGTAATTTTAATATTCGATGCGTAAGAGGTAAAAAAATAGAAGATCATAATGATTTTACGCGAAAAGGAGATATCGTTATAGACAACAAAACCGCATTCATGTGGCAAAATGCGGAATTTACCGGCAAAAAAACATGGCAGGAAGCGATAGATCATTGTAAAAATCTAGTATTTGCCGGTTACAGCGACTGGAGATTGCCAAATGTCAATGAACTTCGTACTATTATGCCAAAAGATTCGGATGAAATACTATTTGAAAATCTCTCGCCTATAAGTCTTGACAGCGGACATGCATGGTCTTCGACTACAGCCGATGAAACTCACGCGAGATATAATCTTAATTTCTGGGATTTGGAATCCGATAGAGACTCTTTGATTATGATGTATGAAGGACAAACTAAAGATCAGAATGACGATACTATGCTAAATCGCTGTATCAGAGGTGGACATTTATAAAAATTATGGATAAAATATAATAAATGACGATATTATTTGTCCAAAATTGACTATAAGGAAAAAAATGATCGAAGTTGTTCATAAAGATATAGAAAAATATACGGATACGATCCACGCAATGGCAAAAGAGGGTTCTCTTAAAGCCAGAAGCGACGATTACGGATGGTTTGTGTCCGAAAACTATATACTGCCCTATTTTCTTGATAAAAGGTTGATATTTACTCGCATGATTTTTATGACCGGATGCCTTTTGCGCAAGGAAAACTTGAGTAAAGATGATGAAAAAACTTTTTTAAACGAAGTTATCGAATATATAAAATCAAACATGAAAAATGTTGATTTTATAGCAAAGGCGCAATCCGTAGCCGTTTTTCATGCCTGCCCCGACGGCGCCGAATGCGTGCCTTGGGGAACATATATCATAGATATAGATAAAAGCGAAGAAGAGATTCTAGCGAGCTTTGAGGCAAAAACGAGACAAGGCGTTAGAAAAGGAATCAAAAAAGGCGTTAGTGTTGAAACGACCGAAGACTTAGATTTGGTATTTAATGTTATCAAAGATACATTTACAAGACAAAACAGTCCGTATATGGCTTCATACGACTATTTTAGAAAACTTTACGACAATCTAAAAGATAATATAAAACTTTATGTCGCCAAAGCCGACGATAAAGTTCAAGGCGTATATATCATAGCTTTTGATAAAAAAAGCGCTTATTCTTGGTATAGCGGCAGCGCGGCGAGAATGGTCAACGGTGCAAACAACCTTCTTCATTATCAAATCATGGTTGATATGATGAAAATGGGAATTAAAGAGTTTAATCTCGTCGGTGCTAGATTAAATGTAAAGCCGGGAACGAAATATGAAGGCATTAATAGATTTAAACTCGGATTTAAACCTAAGATCGAAGAGGGTTACGCTTTTAGGTATGTATTTCATCCTCTTAAATTTAAACTTTACGATTTGACGGTTAAATTATATTTTAAACTAAAAGGTATGAAATATATCGATCCTATCGACCAAATAAGAGACAATAAATACGACTAAACTTTCTCGAACATATCCCAAAAGTTGCTCTCCTGCAACTAGGATATGTTTATTTTAGTAACACATATAGGCAAACAAGTTAATTTAAATATATTTTTCTTGATTTTTTTTTGTTTTTTATATATACTATCTTCTCTTAAGTAATTATTCCGGGTTAGCTCAGTTGGTAGAGCAGGTGGCTGTTAATCACTTGGTCGTTGGTTCGAATCCTTCACCCGGAGCCATTATTATTCGCATATTTCTTCTATTTTCACATTTTCTATACGATTTTGATTTATACTTTTAGACGACATAAATGCCGAAGTTGGAATTTCGAAGTTTGAATTTTTGGTAAGAAGTTTGTAATAATTTG
>JALWKJ010000133.1 GCA_027081495.1 Campylobacterales bacterium
AAAAGGACTTCTCGCAAATAAATAAAAAGAAGCGGCAGTTTGAACTCTTCGAAATTGGTTTTTTATCTAGTAAAAAAATATCTGCGTTTTGATAAAAGCCAGCCTTTTATCACCATCAGCGCCCTTTTGGCGTTTTTGGGGGTATCGGTCGGTTTGATGGTGCTTATTATCGCTATGGCGATCATGAACGGCACATCAAAAGAGTTCAAAGAAAAAATCTCCACAATGAGTTATCCTATAACCGTATTGCCAAGAGAGAGCAGAAATATTGACAGATACGCTCTTGCGGCTTTAAAGAGAAAATTTCCCGACCTGATACTAAGTCCCTATCTTAATACTCAAGCGATTGTAAAAGTCGGTGAGAAGATGGAAGGAGCCGTGGTTTTTGGCGTGGATTTTAAGGCTGAGGCAAAGATAAATTCGATAGTCGCAAAAGCCGTAAAATCACAAGATATATCAGGTTTTGAGATCATAACCGGGCAGGGTATAGAAGATAGCTTTATGCTTGATATGAATGAAAAAGTAACGCTTATTTTTACTCAGTCGCAGCCGGGGGGATTGTCTTTAATGCCGACTATGAAGCGTTTTAGATATAAAGGAAGTTTTCAATCCGGCATGCAGGCTTATGACAACGCATATATCTATACGACGATAGACGCGCTCTCAAAAGTTTTAAAAGTAAAAGATAATAAATACGACGGTATTCATGTAAGTTGTAAAAATCCTATGCAAAAGATAAAAGAGATAAGAGAATTTTTACCTTCTTATCTCGTAGCGATAGGCTGGTGGCAGCAAAACGGCAATCTCTTTTCCGCTATGGCAATGGAGAAAAAAGCTCTTTTTATAGTCTTGATGCTTATTATACTTGTAGCGTCGTTAAACATCGTTAGTTCGCTTTTGATGACGGTTATGAACAGACGAAGAGAGATCGCTCTTTTGCTCTCTTTGGGAGCCGGTAAAAACGAAATTAAAAAAGCCTTTTTTTGGCTCGGTTCCGTTATAGGGGGTGCCGGAATCGTATTTGGCGTATTTTTGGGACTTTTGGGAATTTATCTGCTCGGGCATTTTGATATAGTGACTCTTCCCGCAGATGTTTACGGTACAAGTAAACTTCCTCTGGATCTTTCGATCTCCGATTTTATTTCGATTGTTGCAGGCGCTGTTTTGATAGTTTTGATATCCTCTTTTTATCCCGCGAAAAAGGCGACGCAAATCGATGTATTGACCACTTTGAGAAACGAATAGGGTAAAATCGCTCTAAATTCTCCGATTTTTTGAAAAAAATGTGAACCTTACAATTTAATTTAATTTTTATTTGATAAGATAGATTAAATATCTTATAAATTAAGGTGATAATGTATAATAATCTAAATGACAAGTCTGTTCTTTATATAGAGGACGATCCGGTTGTATTGTCAAATATCTCAAAGCTCCTGGGTAACTATTTTGCGGATATTTTTACCGCATCCGACGGCGAGGCCGGTTATAAAGAGTTTGTACAAAAACGAGAACTCATAGATATTATGATAGTAGATATAGAGTTACCTAAACTCAACGGTATAGAGCTTATTAAAAAAATACGAAAAATAGATGAAGATTTACCCATTGTCGTTATTTCGGCATATACTAAGGTAGATTATCTTTTGGAATCCGTTGAGCTTAAACTCGACAAATATATCGTCAAACCGTTTACGACAAAAAAATTATATAAACTTCTTGAAAAGCTCGATCAAAGCCTTGGCGGAGACGACTCTTTTTCTCTTGCTCCAAATGTCGTGATAGATCGGCTTAGTCGCATGATTACCACCGATGAAGAGACTCTGGTTTTAACTCAACGAGAACTTGAGTGTCTCGAACTTTTGGAAAACAAAGGGATTATAACTTACGACGAGCTCGATTCTCTTTGGAAAGATACTCCTCCGACTCCCGACGCGATTAGGTCTTTTATAAAAGCGCTTCGTAAAAAATTACCTCCCGGTTTTTTGAAAAATAGGCAAAATATCGGCTATTTCATAGAAAAAGATAGATGAATTACAATATATCGAAAAGACGGTTGGCGATCCTTGTCGTTATCCTTCCTTTGACGGTACTAATCGTCTATGGCGTGATGTCGTATCTTTTTATCAATTATCTCCAAGAGGATATGCAGCAAAACACTCTTGAATTTGAAGTTAAAAACTATAAAGAGAGTCTGATTAAAGCGCAAGAGGAACATTTAATCCAAGAGAGTCTTAAGGTCGTCGATTTCATAAAGTATCTCGACTCAAGAAGCAACGATTTGCTAAAAGATCGAGTTGTGGATTTTGTAAATACTCATGTAGATTCCGTGAACAATTTATGCAAAAGGTATAGATATGCTCTAAAAAGACCTTTTTTAAAAAAAATCATTTTAACTTCTTTGAAAGATTTGAAGACTACCGATAATTTCGGACATATATTTGTTATCAGTAAAAAGGGATATGTTTACGAGCATTTCGATAAAAAACTTGAAGGGAAAAATATACTAGGCATCAAAGATGACTTTGACAAGCCCTTTGTCAAGGAGTTTAACAAAGTAATAGATGAAGATAAAGAGGGTTTTGTAGGGTATGACTGGTACAAACCCGGTTTTAGCAGAGAAATAATGCTATACAATCTTTCATATGTAAAAAAGATAGAGTGTTTTGATTGGTATATCGGCGCGGCATTGTTTATTGATGAGATGCAGATGATAACTCAAAATGAAATAAGCTCCTTTTTGCGCAAAAATATGCAAAAAAAAGAGAATGACTTTTTTATAATGGATAAAAAGACGAAATTGTTGTTCTCTTCCAGCGATAAAGGGAAAATCGATTTAGATAATGAGTATAAAAAAGAGCTTCTTAAAGAGGGAGTTCATAAAAAAGAGGGACGAATTTATTATACTCATTTTATGAAAAAATATAGTTGGTATATGGTTTTTTTCAAAGATATCTCCCATATAGGCGAAGGGCTTGAACTTCGAAAGATAGTCAATCCCTCTCAGAGCGATTACGATATCGAAAAGAGTTTTATGATACTCGCTTTCGCATGGTTTGTGACGATGCTTTTGTCTCTTTATCTATCGGCTATTATTTATAAACAGATTAAAAGTTATGAAGAGCAGATCAATCAGAGTAATGAAAAGATGATGTTTCAGTCGAAACAAGCGCTAATAGGCGAGCTTTTTAGCATGATCGCTCATCAATGGAGACAGCCGATAAACAAAATCGCCTCGATTGTCGCTCTAGGGAGGTTTGAACTACAAAGCAATGAGAAGATATCAAAAAGCGATGTCGATAAAAGTTATGAAGAGATAGAAGAGAGTATAGAGTTTATGAGCGAAACAATCGATGATTTTAGAACATTTTACAAGCCTACAAGCACAACCAAGATGATAAATCTTAAAACTCTGATACTTCGTTCGATTTACTTTTTGAACAACTCTATTCAAAAACATGATATCAAAGTGATAAAACATCTTGAAGATATAGAGATGGAAATCTACCGCAACGAATTTTTGCAGGTTATGTTAAATCTCATAAAAAACGCGATCGATGCCATAGGTACTCAAGGCGTGATTATCATCAAGCTCTATCATGAAGGAGAGAGGGTTATCATAAGCGTCGAAAATAGCGGCAAGCCGATAGATAAAGAGGTCGCAAGCAGGATTTTCGAGCCCTATTTTACCACAAAAGAAGACTCTATGGGGCTTGGTCTTTACATGACTAAAATTATAGTCGAAAAGCATATGAAAGGCGAAATAAGCGTTACCAGGCTGCAAGACGGCACTAGATTTACGATCATGCTTTGAACATGAGTGTAAAATTATTATAATTTATTATATATCTAATTTTTTTTCAAAGAATTTTTTTACAAAAACAGAAATAAGTTTTATTAATTGCTCTAATTCATTTAATATATCTTGTGAAAACACTCCTGAAATGGAAACAAAAACAAAAGTTATTTC
>JALWKJ010000134.1 GCA_027081495.1 Campylobacterales bacterium
TATGACATACTCTTTAAAATCCAAATCCAAAGCTTTTAGCCGCTCTTTTGAATCAATGTATTTTATCCCGATGGCGCCTGAACCGTTTTTAGGTTTGATAATCAATTTCGAAGGAAGAGATTCGCATCCGTATAGAGTCTTTATATCGTACTCTCTTGGAACATCGATATCGTTTTGTATGCAAAAGGCGCTAAATATTTTTTTATCTCTGACTATATCAAACGACTCTTTGGGAGGAAGAACCGTAAATAGATTCGATACCCTATTGTTTTTTAAAAAATCGTACATCTTCAAAGTCGTATCTTCTTCGACGGGAAAATAGACGACTCTTTTATCGCTATATTTTTTTACGATCTTCATCAAATCTTCATCAAAATTATCTTTTGAAAGAGGTTCTATATCCGCCCCGTAAGCCGCCGACAAAACGGTCGCGTTAAAGCCTTTAAGATCATCGCATAACAAAACCCCGATACCCCGATGTCTAAAAATATTCGCAAGGTCAAACGATTTTCTTGTCGTAATATCTGTGATAAGTACAACGCTTTTTGCATCAGGATACATTTTTTTCGAGCCTTTGGTTAAAAATCGTTTTTTGTTAATATTAATTTATTATAATGGTATTTAAATAAATTTTTATTTAATTTTTAAGGTTTTGGTTAATTTTTTTGTACTTTTTACGATAGTGCCTCTTTTTTACCTATTTTTGTTTCGGCGAAGCTCCGGATAGTGCCTATAAACCAAAAACAAAGTCGTAAAATATAAAACGGCAAAAGAAAAAATCGTGGCGTAAGCGGCTCCGCTTATACCGTATTTTTGAATCAAAACAATATTTAAAACAATATTCACGCCTGCCGCGAAAAGACTTGTAATCGCAAGCGTCTTTACCAGATTTTTATGCATCAAAAAGCTGGCTAGCGGTTTTCTAAGCCCTTCAAAAACAAATCCCGTTACCAAAAGCGGTATATATTGCAGTGAAGAGTCGAATTTTTCGTCGATCATGATTGAAAACACCGTAGGTATCGTCAACAGATACATATATGCGGCTAGTATAACAAATCCCCAATAAATCGCAACGGTTTTTATGATGAATTTTTGATCATTTTTGTTGTTTGTGGATATTTTTTCAAAAAAGTAAGGCTCCCACGCTTTTATCGCCGAATCGTAAACGATATTTACTATAATAGACATCGTCATGGCGATCGTATATACGCCTACGGCTTCAAGATTTAGATACTTTGCCAAAAAGACTTTATCTATCGTTCCCATCATAAACAGACCTATTACATGAAAAGTCATGGGGAAAAGATAAAAAACAAGAGTCTTTATCTTTGAGATATCAAAATCGAATCTCAAATACTCCTCTTTTATAAAATAGTATAAAGCGTAAACGGATATGAGAAAAAGAATAAAAAGCTCGGCATAAAATTTGCCGTGCCAATCAAAATGAAACCCTATAATCAAAACCAGCGCTATAGCTAAACTGCAAAAAAGATAAAACGACTGAAAAAGAGCGTATTTAACGGCATTCTTTTCAAGCTGGACTATCGTATTGAAAATATTGAAAACCACCATAAAAAGAGTATAAAAACAGATCAATACTATAAGTTTGAAACTTTGGTCGAAATTTTCAAAAAATATATCTTCGCTCACCCAAAGGAAGAGAAAAACGACAAAAAAGCATATAAAAAGTATGATAAATATATTGCAAAGATAATAGGACATCTTCTTTTTTCCGAAAGAGGAAAATTTCGCCATTATAAAATTCGGCGGCCAAAGCCCCATATAAATACTCGCTATCGCCACGACGGATACGATAAATCCGAGATGTCCGTAATCCTCCTTCGTCAGATAAAAAGTCAAAACGGGCAGGATAAAGAAGTTCATCCCTTTGTTTAAAACGGTGCTGAGAGTAAAGATCAAAGCGTTGTTAAACAATCTATTTTTAAATACTCTTTTCAATCCGCGCTCTTTTTTTCATATAGATATTCCAGTAGATTTCGCGCCGCCTTTTTATAGCCTTTTTTTTCTCTCTCTACCGCCTCTTCTATCGTATGCATGATAGAGTAAAGATACTCTTTATCGGTATATATCTTTACTATAAAATCTTTGATCGCCTCTTCATATCCGATATTATCGTTAAATTTAGGATAAGAGCGCGATAATATTTCGCCAAATACGGGAATATCCGAAACTATCGGAATAACCCTATGCCACATAGCCTCGACCAAAGGAAGTCCGTAACCTTCGTTTCTTGAGAGAAAAAAACAAAAACCGCTCTTTTTATAAAGCCCGTTTAAAGCGTAATCGTCTAAGAAACCGTGAAAATTCAAAACTATATTTTCAAACGCGAAATTTTGAAAAATCTCTTCGCTCTCCTTCGTTTGTTTACCTACTATATGAACGACTACATCATGAAAATCGCTATTTTTTACAAAAGCGTCGAAAAACTTTAAAAATTTTAGTATCCGATCGAAACCTTTTGATCTGTTTATCCTTCCGACCACGATAAACTCTATTTTAGCGCCGCTATATTTGCCGTATAAATCCTCGATTTTTGCTCTTTTTTTATCCCGCACTTTAAAAGGAATGCCGTTTGGAAGATAAAGCATCTTTTTTCTCTTTTTTATCGGATAAAATTTTAAAATATCCTCTTTTGTCTGTTTTGAAATATATCCTACGCTATCGTCGAATCTTTGCATATATGCGATCAAAAAATCTATATAGATATGTTTTAGTTTGGAAAAAAGTTCGGGAGTGCGTTTTATAGTCAGATCATGAATGACTTTTATCCTTTTTTCGCCGCCGAAAAAAAGAGGCATGGGATTTGGAGCGAAAACTAGATCGTACTTTGCCTCAAATAGAACTTTTTTTTGTAAATCGAAGGCTTTGATGAGATTATTTGAATCTTTAATATCGATTAATTTAATCGTATCGTCGATTTTATCCGCAAAAACTCTTTTTATAAAAAGTTTTGCCGCGCTTTGGGGAAGATATATATCTATAAAAGTTTCATCGTTTTTCAAAACGAGAATTTCTCGCAAAAGATTTTCCGTATATACGCTGATACCGTCGTATTTTACTATATATCCGACGGCTATAAAGGCGATTCTTTTCATAAACCGTCCTCTTTGAGATAATTTATCAAAACCAAAGAGGATCTATGCCATGAGAACTCTTTTGCGGAATTTATACCGTTTTGTCGTAAGCTTTTTAAAAGCTCTCGGTCATTGCAAAGTTTGAGGATACGCTCTTTTAAGGCTTTCGTATCGCAAGGCTCGTATATGAGCGCATTATAACCGTCAACGGCGTATTCGTTTATACCTTTCGCATCGGAGGCTATCACCGCGCATCCGCACCCCATAGCTTCCAAAGGCGGCAAACCGAACCCTTCCCACTGCGATGTAAAAACATAGATGTCGCTTTTATTTAGATAAAAGGCTATCTCTTTGTCGTCTTTTGGTACGATCCGTTCAAAATCTTTTATATCAAATTGCGATAGATCGTCATGGGAGAGTATAAAAACTTTTGAAATATTCTCTTTTACGACGGTAGTATTTTTTATATTTTGCCAAACTTCTATAAAATCGGAAAATCTTTTCATCGGATGTTTTCTAGCTATTAGACATATGTTTAGCTTACCGTTGTCGAAAACTCTTTTTTTTGCATTGAAAAATTCATGATTTATCGCCGGGTGAACCACTCTTTTTGGCAAACTTTCGCCTCGAAGAGATATAAATCTCTCATATGTAAAAGTCGAATTGAAAAGATAGTTTATATCGTCTTTTGCCGAAATCTTTGTCAAAGTTTTATAGATATAGAGAAAAAATCTATTTTTTAAAAGCAATAGATCGTCAAAAATCCTATAATCGTCGGCTTGTATATATCGATATAGCTTTTTAAATCTAAAAAAAGTAAAAAGAGGCGAAATAATCGGATCGGTAGTGATGATAAAATCTTCTTT
>JALWKJ010000135.1 GCA_027081495.1 Campylobacterales bacterium
AATCTAAATAAACGAGTAACAATATTTTTAATGAAAAAATATTATATACTTTATTTTAATTAAAAATATTAATATTATTTGCAATCTTTGAAAAATCAAAGATTGCTTCGTATAGAAGAAAAGAAGAAGATATATCTTTTAAAGAGTAGCCATTAACATTTTTCGAGCGAAATTTTGAAGATTACTCGCTTTTAAAGTGTTGATAAACGAATTTTCAAATATAGGCAAAGACGACGCAAGCGTATATTCTTGGGTATCCGTTACTACTTTTGTGCCTTTTACGATCAAACGATAATTTCCCGCCGGCAGATTTTTTACCTCTATCTGCTCTATATTGTCAACATGATTTGCTTTCGTTCGTACGGCGTTTTTGGACGGATTGTTTTTATCTAGCGTATATGGATAATACTTTTTAGATGTATCGATATTTTCAAGAACGATATCCAAATCGTTTACAAGCGTTGAAGAAGCCGAAGGCGCGGCATCCGGATCCACCCAAGCGATGGTTAATTTAAAATTACTCGGTTTAATCGTCGTAAACGAATAGTTGTTGGCTCTGTTGTGAGCGACTTTTGAGAGTGTAACGAGAGGATCGTTTCCGGTTAAACTCTCTATAACATCAACGGCCGCTTTTGCGTTGATTATTCCAAAACCCGCTTTATAATCCGGTCCGGGATTTTCAATATCCGTCGCCGTATTTACGAATATCGCTTTTAGCGTATCATGTCGAATATCGTCTCCGCCGGTAACTTTTTTATAAGCTTCCGCCGCAAGCAGTCCCATACCCGTAGCCGCCGGCGTAGCCATCGATGTTCCGCTCATCATCGCATATGCGCTGTCGTTATCGCTGCTTGCAGAGGTAACATATTCGCCTCTTACGCAAAGATCCGGTTTTATTCTACCGTCGCTTACGGGTCCGCTGCTACTTAATTTCGCCACCGATTTTCCCGAGCTGTTCAGAGCTCCTATAGTAAATATATTTTTGGAGTTACCAGGACCCTTTATGATGCCGTAATCCCTATAATCATCTTTTTCACCGTCGTTTCCCGCCGCTTCAAATATATTGATAAACGGATTATTTTTTACGACCATATCTTGAGTAGCCGCTACGGAATCATACTCGGAGAGTCTCTCTTTTTGACTATATCCGTAAGAGTGGTTTGAAAAAAGTATTCCCTCTCCTTTATACATATTTATAACCGCTTCCGAAAACGCGTCGTCGCTAAATGAATAACTATATAACTCCGCAAGACTAGCCATACCTTTTGCTCTAAAATTTATACCTTTTGCGATAATCGTCCCCGTCACATGCGTCGCATGAAAATTTACTTCGCCGTCGCTTGTGCGATCATGCGCCCTCGCTCCAAACTCCCTGTGTGAGATAAGCGCGCTTCCTCCGTCAACGACGCCTACTTTCATGTTTTTACCGTTTAGTGAATACGGCGCGCTCCAAAGATCTTTGACATTTGAGTATTCGGCTATCTTGTAATTTCTAAGCTCTTTTTTTCTTTGTAACGAATCGGTTTGCAGCAATTTTTGAACTTTATCGATATACTGCACTAACGGAAGTTTTGATAGTTTTTGAAAATTTAACCCGTCGATAACCAAAACCGCTTTTCTAAGCTCGGGTATGACTTTTTTCACATAGGCGTCGATTTTATTTGATAACAGATAACCCCTTAATTGCGCCTCGTCGAACTCTTTTAAAAAAAGTACATTTACGCTTAGTCTCCTGTAACTTTGATCCGAGAACGGCGTAAGATTTATCTCATCTTCGGAAATTTTGGCGATTTTCTCTTCGTTGTTTATTTCATTGACAGATAGCGTATTTTTAAATTGCATGATCTTTTGAACTAAATTTACGGGCATATAAAAATAATAGTTCAAGTCACTCGCGTAAACGATCGTATCCACACCCATTTGGTAAAATTTCTCTTTTTGAGAAGAAGTAAGCGGTTCTTTAAATTTTACCAAAAGGGTTTTCGATTTTATCTGACTGCCTAGCGCTTTTAGTTTTAGGGGGGTATTATCGTTTACCGCCCCGGCTATTAAAGCATGATCAAAGACCATAGTGATCAATAAAGCTTTAGCCGCAAATTTTGAAATCTTTTTGTACATATACTGCTCCATTATTTTCGTTACTAACTCTAATTCGGTCAAATTTTGGAACAATCTACAATTTTATTTTACTTTTTTGTTATTTTGGCAAATCAAAAAGCTTTTTTTTACCAAATGAAACATTTTTTGACAAAACAGTCAAAAATATATTCAAATTATTTTGATATAATCTTTTTTATTTTACAGGATTAACGACAATATGAGAGTACTTACAGGCATTCAATCATCGGGAACGCTTCACATCGGAAACTATTTTGGAGCCATCAAGCAGATGGTAGAGTATCAAGACGATAACGACCTTTTTATATTTATAGCAAATTATCATGCGCTTACATCTCTAAAAGATGCGAAACTTTTAAGACAAAATACGATCGACGCCGCTATAACTTATCTCTCACTTGGAATAGATCCGAAAAAATCCACTATGTGGGTTCAATCGGATGTAAAAGAGGTGCTCGAACTTTACTGGATACTTTCCGCATATACGCCGATGGGGCTTTTGGAAAGAGCTCACAGTTATAAAGATAAAGTGGCAAAAAAAATAACCCCAAATCATGCTCTATTCTCATATCCGGTACTTATGGCGGCGGATATTTTACTTTACGACGCTCAAATAGTTCCGGTAGGAAAAGACCAAATACAGCATGTAGAGATAACTAGAGATATCGCGCAAAAATTTAACCTATCTCACGGCGATCTATTTACTCTGCCGGAATTTAAAACTCAGGAAAATATCCAAAGCGTTCCGGGAACGGATGGCGCTAAGATGAGTAAAAGTTACGGCAATACGATAGATATTTTCTCGACTCGAAAAACGCTTAAAAAACAGATCGGCAAAATCGTCACCCAATCAGTCGCGCTTGAAGAACCCAAAGAGTATGAAAACTGTAATGTCTATAATCTATGCAAACTATTTTTAAACGAAGAAGAACAAAAAGAGCTGCAAGAGCGTTATAAAAAAGGCGGCGAAGGACATGGACATTTTAAAATCTATCTTGGAGACCTCATTTGGGAACACTTCAAAGAAGCGAGAGAAAAAAGGGAGTATTATCTCAATAATCTCGACGAAGTTATGGAAATTTTGGACGACGGAGCCGAAAAAGCGCGAACGATTGCCGCAAAAAAGATGAAAATTATAAGAGATGCCGTAGGCATTTACAGATAAGGAAAAAGATGCTTGATTTAAAAGAGTTGCAAAACGATTTCGAAACGATTGCTAAAAAATTGGAAAAAAAGAGAGTTGACCAAAATCTTCTCTCGAAATTAAAAGATATATCTCTTAAACTAAAAGAGGCGAAAAAAGTTTTAGAAGAGTTTAGAGCAAAGCAAAACGCCCAAAGTAAAATGTTCGGTCGGTATCAAAAAGAAAAAAAAGATATTTCGAAACTAAAAGAGGAGTTGGCGCAAAATAAAAAAGAGATTTCAAAACAAAACGATCTTGTACAACAACTTGAAGAACAGATGTACGATATAGCTCTAAACATACCGAATATTCCCGACGACGATGTACCCGAAGGCGAAAATGAGGAATACAATGTCGTACTAAAAACGATTCTTACTCCCAAAAAGTTTGACTTTACGCCAAAAGAGCACTGGGAGATCGAAAACGGATGGATCGATTTTAAAAGAGGCGTAAAAATAGCAAAAAGCAGATTTTCCGTTTTGCAAAACGAAGGCGCGAAACTGGAAAGAGCCCTGATAAACTATATGTTGGAATTTAACGAAAAAAGAGGTTTCAAAGAAGTAAGCGTACCCTACTTGGTTAATAAAGAGTCGCTTTTTGGAACGGGTCAACTTCCAAAATTTGAAGATGATCTTTTTAAAATAGAAAACGAA
>JALWKJ010000136.1 GCA_027081495.1 Campylobacterales bacterium
CTCCTACAGCTTTTGCCTCTTTATTCGAAAATAGAGTTTAACTGTTTAAATGAAATAAAAAACAACTGGTATATTTAAAGGAAGAGAATGGATAAACAAACGGCGCTGCTTCTTGGACTTCACTGTCACCAGCCGGTGGATAATTTTCATCATGTGGTCGATGAAGCGATAGAAAAATCGTATAAACCTTTTTTTGAAGTCGCTTCAAAATATAAGGATTTTAAGTTTTCTTTGCATTATAGCGGATGGCTTTTAGAGTATATAAAAAAAAGCGATGAAGAGCTATTTTCACTCATGCGGGTTCTTGCCCAAAACGGGCAAATAGAGTTTTTGACAGGCGGCTTTTACGAACCGATTTTAGCTTCGATATCATCGTCGGATAGAAAAGCGCAAATAAAAAAACTAAATGATTTTATTGAGGAAAATTTCAACCAAGCTCCAAAAGGACTCTGGCTGAGCGAGAGAGTATGGGATAGCGCTATCGTAAAAGATCTTATTCATTGCGGTATCGAGTATGTCGTGGTTGACGATTACCATTTTATAGCCGCTGGATTTGATAAGAAAAACTTAAACGGCTATTTTTTAACCGAAGACGAGGGTGAGATTTTAAAGATATTTCCCATAAACAAACACCTTAGATATACTATTCCGTTTGAAAATCCTCTTAAAGTAAAAGAGTATCTTGAGAGTATAGGCGATGAAATCATCAGCGCCGGCGTGATATTTGACGACGGCGAAAAATTCGGCATATGGCCAAAAACTCACGAGTGGGTATATGAGAAAAAATGGCTTGAAAATTTCATAGAAGAGATTTTAAAAAGCGACATCGTAAAATGTATGCTTTACAAAGAGTATCTTCATATAAGCAAACCCATATCTTTAGCTTATCTGCCGATTACTTCATATATGGAAATGGGAGAATGGGCGCTTGGAGCCAAAGAGAATATAGAGCTTCATAAAATAGAAAACGCGCTTGAAAAAGATTTTTCCAAAGATGATATAGAAAAATTCGTCAAAGGAAGTATCTGGAAAAATTTTCTTGTAAAATATCCCGAAGCGAACCGAATTCAAAAAAGATATACCGAACTTTCAAACAATAAAATAGAAGATGAAAATTATCTCGAGTCTTTATACAAAGCTCAAACAAACGATGTATTGTGGCATGGCGTATTTGGAGGGATTTATCTCCCAAATCTCAGAGACAACGCCTACAGGTTTATCATCGACTGCGAAAATATAAGATATTTTGAAAAAGAGTGTACGGAAATAAAAGACATAAATCTTGACGGATATGATGAGATAAAATGCGTAAGTAAAAATCTCATTACGATTTTTGATACGAAATCCGGCGCTCAACTCGTCGAATTTGATATAAGAGATAGAAGTTTTAATCTTCAAAACGGTATGAGCCGTTATTTTGAGAGTTATCATGAAAAGATTTTAAATCCTAGTTCATCAAAAAAAGAGACTCAAAAACCAAAAAATTCAGATGAAGACGAAGATTGTATCTCCACTATTCATGAGATAAACGAAGATATAGACAAATACAAAAAAATAATCCGTCATGATTGGCATACCAAAAACAGTTTTATCGACCATATAACCGATTTTGAAGCGAATTTGCAAAGCTTTGACGCTTCAAACTTCAACGAATACGGAGATTTCGCGAATCAGCCTTTTGAGCTCGTATATGCGAAAGATCAAAAAGTAAAATTGCGTAGATACGGCGGAATCTATAAAAACTCCCAAAAAACCGACGCTAGAGTTACAAAGAGTTTTCATACGAAAGACGAAAGGATAGATTTTGAGATATCTATTTTGAGCAAAACAAAAGAGCGTTTTTACTATCTTCTTGAACACAATTTTCACTTTGCGAACTTAAAAGATTTAAAAATCACCGCCCAAAGCCTTAACCAAAACTCGCATATAAAAGTTGACGGAGTTAACGAGAGTTTTGAGATTTTAAATTCGAATATTTTAATGATTTTTGATAAATATACGAAAAAAGAGATCACGATAGAGTTTTCAAAAGCCGCCGATATCTTTTTGTCTCCTCTTGATACCGTAAGCCAGAGTGAAAGCGGATTTGAATTGACGAATCAAGCTCTTAGTCTGGGATTTAAATTTTTACTTGAGTCGCCGATGAAATTAACCGGCACGATAGAGGTAAGATAATGTCAACCATCAGAGTCTGTCCATATAGCGGTAAATCGGTCATAATAGCGCCCGAGAGACTACATAGACCGTTTGAATTTCACAATCCGATATACGAAGACGAGATAGATCTCTGTCCGTTTGAAAAAGGCGGCGAATCGTTTACGCCAAAAGAGATATTTTCCATCAGGGACAAAGACGGAGAGTGGATTACGAGAGTCGTCGCCAACAAATATCATGCGCTTAGTATCGAAGCGAGTGAGGAATCGTACAAAGAGGGTTTTTTTACATACGCTCAAGGTCTTGGAGCTCATGAAGTAATCATAGAGACGCCTTCGCACTTTTTAAAAGCAAATCATTATACGCTCGAACTCTACAGAGCGTATCTAAAAACCGTCATCTTGCGAATCAAAGATTTAGAAAACGACACTAGATTAAAATATATACAAGTCTTTAAAAACTGCGGATACAAAGCGGGGGCTACGCTTTATCATCCTCATTCGCAAATAATAGCCACGCCGTTTATCCCTCCTAAAGTCGATGCGCAAATTCGAAGATGCAAGCGATATTATCTCTCAAACGGTCGATCACTGCTTTTGGACATGATAAACGAGGAGCTTAGAGAGCAAAAAAGAGTCATATACGAAAACGATACTTTCGTAGCCGTAGCTCCCTATGCGTCATCTTTTTCGTTTGAAGTCTTGATCGCGCCAAAAGTACAGATTCACTCCGTAAAAAACATAAACGCCGCTCAAAAAATCGATCTCGCAAGAACTTTAAAAGCCGTATTCGGGGCGTTATACTCTCTTTTGGGGGATTTCGATTATAATCTTTTATTTCATAACTCTCCGCCTGTTAGAGATCATAAAGAGATAGATTATTTTCATCATATAGAAAAATTTTTTACATTTAATATTCAAATAATTCCCCGCCTAAATACGATAGCCGGATATGAACTCTCAAGCGGAGTCGATATAAATCCCGTAGCTCCAGAATTTGCGGCGCAAAAACTACTTAAGGAGATAAGCCGATGAAAGTACTCTTTATATCGAGTGAAATATACCCCTTTGCAAAAAGCGGAGGTTTGGGCGATGTCGGGGCTAGTTTGCCCAAAGCTTTGTCGGAGTATTGCGATATCAAATCGATCATGCCGCTATATTCCAGCATAGATCAACAAAAATACGATATCAAATCGACAAACTTTTTTTTCGATTTTTGGGTTGATGGCGTAAATTATCGATTTGAGCTATTTGAAAATGCAAATACCCTCTTTTTAAAAGATTTCAACGATCTTTTTAACAGAGACCGAATGTATGGAGAGTACGAAGACAACGATATTCGTTTCGGAGTCTTTTGCTACGGAGTTTTGGAATATATAAAACAAAGCGATCAAAATTACGATATATTGCATATAAACGACTGGCAAAGCGCGATGGTGGCGCTTTTGGCGAAAGAGCACTATTTTCTTCGTTCAAAAATAGTCTTTACTATCCATAATCTCGCTTATCAAGGAATATTTTCAAAACAGAGTATTCAGAGATTGGATCTTAAATGGGACTACTTTACCCCGGCCGTTTTGGAATATCATGACAATATAAATCTCCTTAAGGGCGCTATCGCTCTAAGCGATATAGTAACGACTGTCAGCCCGACATACGCTAACGAAATTCAGACCCGTCGATTTGGATGTTCGCTGGAGTATTTTATAGAAGAAAACGCCTATAAACTTATCGGGATTTTAAACGGAATAGATTATGACGAATTCTCTCCGCAAAACGATAGATTTATACCGTATAAAT
>JALWKJ010000137.1 GCA_027081495.1 Campylobacterales bacterium
ATAGTTCCACTACTATTTTTCTTCTCTCTGATATGTAAACCCATACCAAATTTTATCAAATTATTGGTGTTGGGACACACACTTTTCGCATAGCAAGGTGCTTTAAAGCCCTAAAATTCGGGTTTCTAATTTTTTGAAACTGTTGTTTTTGGGGAAAATGAGAAAGTCAGGAAAAAGTTTCTCCTTGAAAATATAGGATCGTTATAGCCGTTTTCAGTTTATTGTTATAAAAAAAGCTAAATTTCAACTTACGCTAACGCTTCATTAATGTTTTAGTGTCATAATACACTCATCAAGGATAAGGATTTTGTGCCTCCTTTAGCCTTATCCAAGATAACAGTATGATTGAAAGCACAAGAGTCTTCACGGAAGCAATTTGTAATGCCTCCTAAATTTTTACACATCACACAATCCTACCGATCAAAGCGTGGAGACTCTTGTTATGCGGCGACCTTCAAAGATGTAAAAGCCTCCAATTTTTCGACTATCATTTCATTTACCGAAATTTTTGACTCGATAACGACATCTTGGAGCTTTGAAGACAAGATCAATTTCAAAGGTCTAGCGCCGGGATACTCGCAAACAAGCTGATGTAGTTTATGTAAAATATCCGGATTATCATCCACTTCGATCTTTACGAATATGGGATCTTTATTTATCGGAGCTATCTGTTTTTTGACTTCAACTTTCTCTTTTTTGGCATCTTCGAGCGTCAAAACTTTTAAAACTTTCATTCTCGTAAACTGATCGTCTTTGCTAATAGCCACTTTAAAACAGACAGGACGGCTTTGATCCATCATAGCGATTTCGACCAGAGTTTTTTCAAAAACCATGATTTCAATATTTCCATGAAAATCCATAAGGTTTACTATGCCGAATTTATTCCCTTTTTTACTGATTTTCGTCTCTATGCCTTCGATTTTCCCTACAAACAGAGTTTTTGAACCGTCCCCTATTTCATCGAGTTTTGAAGATAGGGTATATTCTATAGATTCTATCTCTTCTCTAAACTCGTCTAGCGGATGACCCGATACATAAAATCCCAGCGTCTCTTTTTCGAGTTGGAGAATGTTTTTGTTTTCGTATTCCGGTAAGTCGTCAAGCTCGATATCGATTCTAACCATCTCTTCCGCATCGCCGAAAAGCGAATTTTCAGCCATTTTCTTGGCTCTTGCGGCTTCGGCTCCAACGGAAACGATTTTTTCTATATTTTCCAAAAGAGTTCTTCGAGAATATCCGAAATTATCCATAGCTCCGGATTTTATCAAAGCCTCAAGAACTCTTTTATTGACTTTTGAACTATCTATTCGCGCCATAAAATCACTCAAATTTTCAAACGCTTTTTCATCTCTTGCTTCCAAAATAGACTCTATAGCCTTCGCGCCTACGCCTTTTATAGCCCCAAGACCGAAAAGTATGGCTGGAGTACCGTCGTGATCGGAAGGACTAAACTCGATCATCGAATGAGTTATGGAAGGAGGAAGCAAATCAAGCCCTAGTCGTTTGACCTCATCCACATACTTTACGACTTTGTCGGTATTGTCGGCTTCGGATGTCAAAAGAGCCGACATAAATTCTTGAGGATAGTAAGCTTTTAGATAGGAAGTTTCAAAAGTGATCATCGCGTAAGCGGCCGAGTGAGATTTGTTAAATCCGTAACCCGCGAACTTTACGATCAAATCAAAAAGCTCTTCCGCTTTTGCGCGATCAAATCCTTTCTTCTGCGCTCCTTGGGCAAACTCGCCTTTGAGTCTATCCATCTCCTCTTTGATCTTTTTACCCATTGCCCGCCGAACTACATCGGCTCCGCCTAGAGAGAAGCCGCCTATAGTCTGAACAATCTGCATGACCTGTTCTTGATATACGATAACGCCGTAAGTAGGTTTGAGTATGGGCTCTAGTTCGGGAAACATATACTCGATTTTAGCCCTGCCGTGCTTTCTGTCGATAAAATCATCAAGCATTCCGGACTCCATAGGACCAGGTCTATAAAGAGCCAAAACCGCGATAATATCTTCAAAATTCGTAGGTTTTAATCTTTCGTTCAAAGATTGCATACCGTCTGATTCTATCTGAAAAAGTCCGATTGTCGCTCCGCTTTGAATGAGCTCGTAAATTTTCGGATCGTCAAAATCGACTTTGTTAAAATCTATCTCGACGCCATGATTTCTCTTAACGAGCTTTAATGCGTCGTCTATGACCGTAAGGGTCTTTAACCCCAAAAAGTCGAACTTGATAAGATCGACATCTTCAAGATATTTCAACGAATATTGAGTAACAAGATGATCTTCGCCCGAAGGTCTGTAAAGAGGCGCTTTATGCCACAACTCTTCGTTGCTCATGACAACGCCGGCGGCATGCATACCGGAGTTTCTATTTAATCCTTCAAGCGCGAGCGCAAAATCCCACACTCTTTTTGCCTGCGCGTTGGAGTTTATAAGCTCTTTTATTTTAGGCTCTTTTTTATATGCTTCTTCGAGAGTGATGCCCAATTCGTCCGGAATGAGTTTTGCCATCTTATCGGCTTCCGCATAAGGCATAGACATAACTCTAGCTACATCGCGAATAACGCCTTTTGCTAAAAGTTTACCGAAAGTTATAACTTGAGCGACATTGAACCGACCGTACTTCTCAACCACATAATCGATAGATTCGCCTCTTCGTTTTTGACAAAAATCCACATCGATATCGGGCATACTTACCCTCTCGGGATTTAAAAACCTCTCAAAAAGAAGATTATATTTCATGGGATCTATATCAGTGATTTCCAGACAAAACGCCACCAGACTTCCGGCGGCGGATCCTCGACCAGGTCCCACGGGAATACCTTTTTCTTTCGCGTCTCGAATAAAATCCCAAACTATCAACATATATCCGGGAAATTTCATGGAATTTATGATATCCATCTCAAATTCAAGTCTTCGCTCATACTCTTCGTGTCTCTCTTTGGGAACGATCGACAATCTTTTTTTCAATCCCTCTTTGCACTTATAGACAAAATAATCCGCATCGTTGTCAAAATCAAGTCCCTCCGCTTTCGCATACTCTTTTACAAATTTAAAATTCGGAGGAGTCGGATTTCCCAGTTTTATTTCAAGATTACATTTATTTACGATCTCCTGAGTATTTTCTATGGCTTCGGGTATATCGCTAAAAAGCAACGCCATCTCTTCGGGCGATTTTACGAAAAATTCATGAACACTGTGACGAAGTCTGTTCGGATCGTCAAACTCTTTATTCATAGCTATGCACATAAACGCTTCATGCGCGTCGGCATACTGTTTTTCAAGATAGTGCGTATCGTTAGTCGCTATGATTTTGATACCGGTTTCCAAAGAGAGTTTAATAACCTGTTCGTCGATAAACCTCTGATCTTCTATGCCGTGACGCATCATCTCAAGATAAAAATCATCACCGAAAATCTCTTTATACTCCAAAGCGATCTCTTTTGCTCTTTCATATCCTTTGGCGCCGTTTTTTCTATTTCGTTCGCTATTTAGATTCAAATGCCAATTTATCTCGCCTTGAAGACAGGCGGCTGAACAGATAAGTCCTTCACACCGCTCTTTTAAAAGTTTTTTATTGATTCTGGGATAATAGTAAAATCCTTCGATATAACTTTTGGAACTAAGATACATGAGATTTTTATAACCGACCTCGTTTTTTGCATACAGACATAGATGAAATCTCTGTTTTGTCGTACGATCGCCCAAATCATCCTGATTGTGTAAATAAGCTTCAAGACCTATAATCGGCTTTATGCCCTCTTTTCTCATCGTCTGATAAAAATCTATGGCGCCGAACATATTTCCATGATCGGTCATAGCCACCGAATCCATACCTAGCTCTTTTATCTTTTTTGCAAGCTGCTTTATTTTGTTCGCCCCGTCAAGCAACGAATATTCCGTATGTAAATGAAGGTGCGTAAATTTGATTTTGCTCATGTTTTAGA
>JALWKJ010000138.1 GCA_027081495.1 Campylobacterales bacterium
AGAGAATGCACTAGAAGTAATAAAAATATAAAATATTTCATTTAAGACCTACAGTTAAAAATATTTATAATAATAACAAATAAACTTGAAAAAAAGGTATAATCTATACAAAGCCAAATCGGTAAAATTTTTTTAGGTGATGTATGTATTTTCTTTTTTTGATCAATTTCATTCTAGTTGTCGCAGCCGTATTTTTAGTTTGGAAATCGTATCTTTATGGCAGGAAAATTTTATTTTTAAAAAAGATTCAAAAGATGCCTTTTCCTTCAAAATATGAGATTGTGCTTAACAAGATACCTCATTATACCCTCTTGCCCGAATCTTTAAAGCGAAAAATGCAAAAATCGATACTTTTTTTTATCGAGACAAAAGAGTTTAGAGGCGTTGAGATCATGATAAACGATGAGATAAAAATAGTCATAGCTTTTTACGCTTGTTTATTAAAGCTTTATAAAAACGATTGTTATGAAGAGCTTCATACTATCATCGTATATCCGGACGATGTTATATCGGAGTCGGTTAGAAATGAAGGGGGCATATCCAAAAAGGAGACTATGATATTAGAGGGGCAGTCGATCGGCAGCACCGTAGTCATAGCGTGGAATGAAGCGAAGAAAGAGGCTTATCATCCGAAAAGACACAATGTAATAATTCATGAATTCGCTCATGTTCAAGATTTTGAAAGCGGTGATATCAACGGTGTTCCGTTGATGGAGTATAGCAAATATCGCCACTGGACACAGATTTTGTTTAAAGAGTACGATAAATTAAAAGAGGTTTTTTTAAGAGGAAGATATCTACAAAAATATAAATTTATAGGAGATTATGCGGCGACCGACGAAGCGGAATTTTTTGCGGTGGTAAGCGAACTCTTTTTTGAGAAACCTTTAATTTTAAAGAAACATTTCCCCGATATTTATAACGAGCTTAAAGAGTTTTACGGTTTAGATACGGCGACAATTTTCACAAAAATTTAAATTTTTAAAATCTCTCCTATATCTAAAAATTTGACATTTTCATTTTTTATGCACTCTTTTAGCTTAGTTTTCGGTTCATTTATGGATTCGTCGCTTAAGGAGAATGTTCCGTAATGCATGGGTATGAAAGTATCCGCGTTAAGATCTTTAAACGCTTTTAAGGAATCGTTAGGATTTAAGTGATTGTTTTTCATAAACCATCGCGGCTCATACGCTCCTATGGGAAGTAGGGCAAAATCAATTTTTGCGAGTTTTGAGATATCTTTAAAGTGTTTATCATAGGCGCTGTCTCCGGCGAAATAGATAGAAAATTTTTCCGTTTTTATCAAAAAGCTTCCCCATAAAACTCTGTTAGTATCGGTCAATGTTCTTTTATGCCAATGGTGAGCCGGTAAAAATGTGATCTCAAACGGCTCGTTTATATTATATGTTTGATGCCAGTCGCACTCTAGGATATTTAGAGAGTTGTTTATCTTTTGTATAAGAGGTTTCATTTTCAAAGGAACCAAAGCCGTGGAATTTTTAAAATGTTTTAGAGTTTTCGCGTCCAGATGATCGTAATGTCCATGGCTTATAAGGATATAATCCGGTTTTATCGATTTTATAGGAAACGGAATTTGCGTATATCTTTTGAAAAAAAGCGGAGCTTTAAGACATGGATCGGTTAAAACCGTTTTACCGTTTATTTGAATCAAAAAACTTGCATGACCTAACCAGCAGATATAATCTTCTTCGATTTTCGGCGCTTTGTCATGCTTGATGACTCTAAGATTGGATTTCTCTTTTTTGATCTTTTTAAAAGAAGCCGTTTGTAGTTTCCATTTTAATATATCCCTAAGCCGCTTTGCTCCGCTGCTGCCGTTGGCGTTTAAAAAAATGTCGCCTTTATGATTTTTTTTCATGATAATAGAGTCTATCGAAAAGCGGGTTAAATCAACTTCAAGAAAATCATGAAATATTTGATATAATATTTAAAAAATTTTGAAGGATTTGCATGATTATAACAAATATAGAGTATATCCCAAACAAAGAGATAGTTGAACATTTCGGCGTAGTATCCGGCTCTACCGTTCGCGCAAAACATGTGGGAAGAGATATAGCCGCCAGTTTCAAGAATATTTTTGGAGGCGAGCTCAAAGGATATACCGAACTTCTTAGCGAATCAAGAGAAGAAGCGATAAATAGAATGAAGGAGCAAGCGTTGTCGCTTGGCGCAAACGCCATAGTAAATGTCAGGTTTTCTACCTCTTCCGTCGCTGCGGGCGCCGCCGAGCTTTATGTGTATGGAACCGCCGTAAAGGTTATATGATGGAAAATATAGTTATATTTTTGATTCTTCTTACGATCGGTTATACATCCGGAACAATTCTTGAGAGAAGACATTTTAAGAATATAAGGCAAAGAGAAAAGCAGACTATATCGCTCCCGACGATCATGCTCAAAAAACCTTTGAACGATAAAGAGATAAAAGATGTCAGGTTGGTAAACGGTTCGGTTGTGATTTCCGTTGATTATTTTAAAAAATTTGTCGCGTCGCTTATGAATTTTTTCGGAGGCAGAATATCTACATACGAAACTTTAGTCGATCGCGCCAGAAGAGAATCCATACTTCGCATGAAAGAAGATGCCGGCGATGCGGCGGAGATTATCAATATCAGAATAGAGACAAGCTCCATTTCAAAAAACTCTTCGCAAAATATCGGCGCTGTAGAGGTGCTGGCATACGGAACGGCCGTATATAGATGAAATATACCCCAAAACTTCCGGATGATAGAGTAAACAATCCAAAAGAAAATCTTCTTTTAAACGCTATGAAATTGGCGTTTTCTTTGGTTGTAATCGTTTCGCTCGCGTATGCCGTTTTGCTTTATGCGGTCGATTTTACGGTTGAGCATCTCTCTTTTGAAAATGAAAAAAAACTTATAAAATACGCAAAAGTAGATTTTAATTTAAAAGATGCAAAAAAAAGCGAATATCTTCAGCAAGTTACGGATAAATTGTTAAAATGTTCCAAAATTCCCTATGGCGTAAAGAGTTATATTTTAAAGGAGGATTCCATAAACGCTTTTGCTCTTCCCGGAGGAAAGATCATGATCACCCAAGGTATGTTAAAGCGGATAAAGAACGAAAATGAACTCGCGTCCGTTATCGGTCATGAATTGGGGCATTTTAAACATAAAGATCATTTGAAGGCGCTTGGCAAATCTTTGGTTCTTGGAGTTATGTCGCTATTTTTAGCGGAGAGTTACGGCAATTTGTTTACCGCAACTTTACAAGTTACGGATGCGAAATACTCCCAGTCTCAAGAAATTCGGGCGGATCTTTTCGGGATCGATCTTATGCAGTGCGCATACCAAAGCGTCAATGACACCGATGCGCTTTTTAGTAGAATGGACAAGGGTGAAAGTTGGAAATATTTTCTATCTTCTCATCCCGATTTTCACAAAAGGGTTGACAGTATGAGAGAGTACATAAAAGAAAAAGGATATAACGCTAACGGTAAAATTATCGCGTTAAAAAGTTTTTAAAACGCTTATCCCGTTATATTTTTCTTTTCTGACTTTTTTCTTTATCCGATTTCCTTTTCTCTAACGACTGACTTGATGAATAAGTGGTTTTACTCTAGCAAGTTTTTAAACTTTTAAAAGTCATAATGTTAGATAAACTCGACAGGGCAGCTTTTTAGATAGGTAACGGGTTTTATATCATCTACACTTAGTATAAAGTCCCCATTTTTTGATTTCAGTCCTTATATCGTACCAAATAAACGCTATATAAGTTATTACATTTTGCATTGAAAAAGTTAAGAGTTGAACTCAGACACCAATCCCTCACATTTTTTATCAGTTGATCAAAAAGATTTAATATATTGACCTGCACCCAAAAGTAGTACCATTTCCAAAGTTAGTCTTTGATTGTATATCAGGCAGCATTTTGTCTGCCTGAAACCTTTGCCGGTGGCTGATA
>JALWKJ010000139.1 GCA_027081495.1 Campylobacterales bacterium
AGTTAGTAAAAAACGATTTTTATATCCTTTTTGGGTTTTTTGGGACTCTTCGAGTTTGATAGTACCGTCAAAAAACTTGACGAGTTTTTTGCATTTATAAAGCCCAAATCCGGAGTTTTCACTCTCTCCTCTCGGATAGGAGACTTTTTCATCGCCTATTTTTTCTTCAAATTCCAACACTTCAAAACCTCTGTATCCATAATTGAAAATATCGTCTATTTCGTCGCTATGGATTTTTAGACCTATATTTTCTATGTAGATTTTCGTTATATACCTCAAAGAGATCGTTCTTATTTGGATAGTCGTATTTTGATAAGAGTATTTAACGGCATTTTGAATGAGGTTTGAAAATATATCTTCTAAAATCATAGGAGAGATTTTTATATTTATATCTTCCAATTTTGTTTTTATCTCGAGATTTTTATGTTTGTATCGAATGGAGTTTACGATTCTATTTATAATATCTTGGAGTTTTATCTCACAAGTAACATTTTTCTGCAAAGTCGCGTATAGTTGTTCTATCTGTTTATCTATGGAATTTTGTTTTAAAAAAGTCTCTTCTTTGCCAGCTATATAGTTAAAAGATAGTTTCGTGTTGTATTGAAAAGATTTGATATCTTCTAGTTTAATACCGAATCTGTAACGGGTATATTTATCGATGTATTTAAAGTTGTCGTTTAAAAGTTTGGTCAATTGTATGCATTTTTCATTTATCATGTTTAGATTTTGATTTATCTCATGAAGAGCGCTGCTGTGAACGAGTTCTCTTTGCTTCTCGAAAGTGCGGATTGTGGAGAAATAGATTTTAAGATGGTTTTTTACGCTTTTTAGACTCGTATTGTCAATGGTATTGTAATCGTCGAGTTTTTTATTGTAGATGGAGATGGCGCCGATTAGTTCGTTTTCATCCCTTATGGCGTAAATTTTAACGGCGTTTATCCTTTCGTCTTTTTCATACACTTTTAAATGAAGGGTTTTTTTTGAATCTCTTAAATCTTCATCATGAACTTCATCTTTATTCTTATTTACCAATTCGCATATGAGCGCCGATTCGTTTTCGTTTATTATGATCTCTTTGTCGTTTTCAATCGTCGATGAAACCCGTTTGAATTTTTTTTGTTCATATATCCATATATCAACGCCGATACTGAAAAATATGTTATTGATAGATCTAGTTAGTCTTGATAGTTTGTTTTTTATATCTTTTTTGTTGTCGAGTCTTGTTTTGTTCGGGATGTTTTCTATGATGGCAAAGAGTTTTTTTTCTACGATATTGTCGTAAATTTGAACCGAAAGAGCGTTTGTTATGGACAAAACGAGTTGAATGTCGTTTTTCGTAAAGCTGTTTTTCCTAAAACTATCAATGAGTAAAATTCCCAAAAGTTTGTGTTTGAATGTTACCGGGATGGCTATATTCGAGTATATGGGTTTGTTGGGTACGGGTTGAAGCAGTTGGTCTTCTTTGTCGTTGAAGATTATCATATCCGAAATCGAGCGATTTTGTTTATCGGCGTAGTAGTTGTTTACGATTTTTAAAACTCTGCTTTTTTTAAGCGTTTTTTTGTCTTTTTGATTGATTTTGGTTATATATCTCGATATTCCGACAATATACTCTTCATCTCCGTATTTCGCGGCTCTTTTGAACATTTGTCTTGAAAGATTATATTTGATATAGCATCCGCCGTCGGCGTTGAGCGATCCGCAGACTCGCTGTATGACTTCGTCTATAGGCGTAAATTCGTTTCCTTCGCTAAAACCGGTATATTTTTTTGTCAATGAACTTTTGAGTCTCGATGTAAATTCATTTTGGGAAAAACTTCTGTGAAGCAGATATTTTTGATAATATTTTTGATAACGCTTTATCGATCGGGTTGAGTTTTTAACTTTTTTATTGTACTCGAGATAGAGTTCGTCGTTTTTATACGAAATTGAAAGGCCGCCTAGCTCAAGAGTATATTCGTCGTCTTTTTCATGCGTTTGCATATATATAAAAATCGCGATTTTTTCCAAATGTTTTTTTGGAATATTATCCGGTAATTTGTCTGAAATGTTTAAAAAAAGCTCAAACGCTCTTTTTATCCTATTCGCGTCTTTTTTTACATCTTCTATCATGAAGAAATTTCGTTTATAAGCTAGTTTTGTCAATTCGAATAAATCGATATTGTTGATTTTAAATCTATTGATTATATTTTGAACGATTTTATCTGTATCTTGTTCCCTTTCAAAAAAACGGCCGATTACGATCGTATAATCATCGGTTAATTTGACATATATCGATTTCATCTCTATCAGGCACTCTTGTACGCAAGGCGTGATGAATTTATTATCTATATATTTTTTGTCAAATATAGAGTATAGCATCAGATGCAGCCATAAAACTCTATTTGATTTTAATTCCCTTGTAAACGCCAGGGAGTTGCTGTGTCTCGTAAACCACATAAACGATCGAACATCTTCGCTGTATCTGTTTAAAATGTCAAATATCGGTTCGCTATATCTTAAAGGATCGGATTTTAACGCCTCTTTTATGGAGTTTGTCATATCGGAATTTTTTGAGTCGGGAAGTAGTTTTTGAAGTTCTTCCAAAGTTTTCGTATCTTTTGCCAAAAGATTTTGAAAGTTTTTATGACAACTGTTTTTATATAGGCGTATAGGATACATATAAAGAGTCGAGAGAGTGTATTGAAAGATCTGGATACGAAAAAGTCTCTCTCGCATAAATATATCCTTATTTAATATATTTAATTTTATCTTATAAATATTAAATTAATATAAAGATTATTGAGTCCTCTGAAAAATGATGTTTCTCTCAAACGGCTTCACGGCGGGTCCCCAAAATTTGGGACGAATTTTGACCCTGCCGCTGCAGATGTTGTTCGAGAATCATATTTTTCAGAGGACTCTATTCTTTTAGTCTTTTTATTTTGGCTCCTAGCTTTTGTAGTTTTTCTTCAAGCGCGACATATCCTCTATCCAGATGATAAATTCTATGCACTCTCGTAGTTCCTTCGGCTATGAGGGCGGCGAGTACAAGCGCGGAACTGGCTCTTAGATCCGTCGCCATTATATCGGTGCCGTAAAGTTTGGCCTCTCCCTTGATCGTCGCTATATGATTGTTTAAAGTTATATCCGCTCCCATACGGTTTAATTCGCTAACATGCATAAAACGGTTTTCAAACAGTCTCTCTTCGATCGTGCTTGTACCTTTTGCGATAAGAGAAAGCGCCATAAACTGCGCCTGCATATCGGTCGGAAAACCCGGATATTCCGTTGTCGAGATACGAAGAGAGTTGATTCTTGAAGCCGGTTTTATCGTGATTTGCTCTTTTTCGATTTCAAAGTCGTAACCCATCTCTTGAAGTTTAAGTATAACGGATACCAGATGCGCGTGATTTACATTTTTCAAAGTTATACACGAGTTTGTTATGGCTCCGGCACATAGATAAGTTCCGGCTTCTATTCGATCCGGTATGACGCTTATCTCTTTTATGTCCAAAAGTTCGCCGCCGCTTCCCGTTATAAGAAGATCGTTGCTCGCGATACCTTCGATTTTTACTCCGGCATTTTGTAAAACCTCGCAAAGTTGTACTACTTCAGGCTCTTTTGCGGCATTTATGATGCGGCTCTCTCCATTAGCCAAAGCCGCCGCCATGATTATATTTTCCGTGCCGGTTACCGTGATTTTATCGAAAACTATCGTAGCGCCTTGTAATCCTTTCGGCGCTTTTGCTACGACATAACCTTGTTTTATCTCTATTTTGGCTCCCATCATTTCAAGAGCTTTTAAATGTAGATCGATAGGTCTTTGACCGATGGCGCAACCTCCCGGAAGAGAAACTTCGCATACGCCAAACCTCGCCAAAAGAGGACCCAGCGTCAAAATGGAAGCGCGCATCTTTCTTACTATATCGTATTTTGCCGTCGTAT
>JALWKJ010000140.1 GCA_027081495.1 Campylobacterales bacterium
TTAATGTAGATGGGAAACTGCTTTATCTCAAGTTTGATGATGTACAACAAATGGTTTATGATGCTGTTATAAATAAGTAAATTTTAAGGTCGCTCAAATTTGTGTGTCCATATGAGAAACTCAGGAGTGTATTATGACACTAAAACATTAATGAAGCGTTAGCGTAAGTTGAAATTTAGCTTTTTTTATAACAATAAACTGAAAACGGCTATAACGATCCTATATTTTCAAGGAGAAACTTTTTTATCTCTTTGTCGAGTTTACGCGGTTTTCCATTTTCGCATAAGTTTACTAGAGAGATTTGCATTTCAAAAATCGATGTTTCATCTTTAAATATTTGGTGAAAGATTATAAATCCGGTATGTCTTATCTTCAAAAGTTTAGTTTTAACTTCTAATAGGTTTCCCAGAAAAGCCGGTTTTATAAAGTTTGCCTTTAAATTTTTAATCGCAAAATGGCATCCGTTTACGGTGGGAGATTTACCGTTTTCAAAAAATATTTCACTTCTCGCCATTTCACAAAAATCAAAATACCTGGAGTGATAAACTATTCCCCCGCAATCCGTATCTTTGTAATAGATCCGTATCTTCACGCTCAACCCCCGTATTTCATCGTTTCCTTTAATGAAGCCGTGATGCAAATGTATGTTTTATATTATACGAAACTCGGGCTTTGACCTCGGTATTTTTGAGGAAAAGAGCATATGATGTGATAATATCAATCTTACTGATTAGCGTTTATCTCGTCTTCTAAATCCCGGAGTATTGTCATTATTTCTTTGAAAGAGAGGGTTTTATCAAAAATCATATGCTCCATTGCTTTGTAGTCTTTTTTCAACTCGTCTATGCGATTGGAGGGAGGCAATAACTTGAAGCTTCCAGGTTTGGCATCTTCAAATTTCGCCCAGGCAGAGGGATAAAACTTCTGTTTAAAAGTTACAACCTGTTCCAGTAATTTTCTATCTGTCAATGCGTCTGCTTTGATGGGTGATTTTGCCATGATCGCAAGGTCATAATAGTGTCGTGAGTATCTTGGCGGTAAAGGTTTGACTGAATCTCTGTTTGATTCCTGGTGCAGGATGGTCGCTTTCTCCCAAAAGGTTCTTTGGGCGGTGATTGCATTGACTTGGCATCTTGTTCTTTCAAAAACAGCGGGAAAATGTTTGGCTGCATATGATTCGATCTCAAAACGATCTGAAGGCAGCCAGGATGCCAAAGGTCCAATTTCTAGTAATATTTCCGGTCGTAAATAGGCGTCTTCAAACGCTGCAGGATAGATTACTTTGATATTATACGGGCTATCCATGTCAATGTCGCAGCTACATAAAGGAGAAACAATCTTCGATATAGCGGGAAACAACTCTTGTTCAATGTAGATAAACGCTTCTTTGTTTACTTTTTCGTTGAACTTGGTCTGTTGATTTTTGGAACCTTTATCTACTTGCGGATCTTCTTTGGTTACTTCCCTCCAATCAAGGATTAGATCAATATCTTCCGAGAATCTGCCGATAAGATCGAATACTTTGGAAAGGGATGTTCCTCCCTTGAACATCAAAATTTTACTTAGTTGTTCATCACCGAAAATCTTGTCCAGAACCCAGACTACCCAGAAATCTTTTTCTACAATGGCGGGATGAACACCCATCCGACCGGCGGTTTGGGCAAAGAGCTCTTTTCTATCTTTGTTCGCAAGATTGGCTATTTTATCCATCGTTTGTCTCTTTCTTGCATATCTCTCTGATGGTTTCATAGATCCATGAGGTTGTTGTTTGGGTATCTTTGAGTATTTTATCACACATCTTCTCATCGATCTGATTGCAAATTTTTCTGATGGTTGTTTCCGTAATATGTTCTTTGCCCAGCGCTTTGAGGGCCTGTACAATGAATGAACTCTCTTTATGTTTAAAGCCGATATGTTTCAAAGAGGATTTTTTAAATTCCAGGCTTGTTCCCATAATATCGTAGCTTCTGTTGGGACCGTCACTAAGATAGATGTATTTAGCGGCAACTTGAGTAGAGAGCTCCAGTATATTGAGTGCACTTTCACCGGAGATTTCTATACGCCAGTTGAACTTTCTCGCAAAGGCTCTTGCTACCTGGTCGATATCCGGGTTGAGAGTCTGTTTGAGCAGTTCACTATATTTGGGGTAGTCATAGATGCCACGGGTAATGCGGCGTATCTTGCCTTGTTTGACAAGTTCGCACAGAAGGTTGTCTGCTTGTGAGCGGCTGAACTTTCCTAGTAAATCTTTTGATGAGAAAGCCCAACCCCTTCCGTGTCCAGCTATAAAATAAAATGCTCTATCCATGAGGGTTTTCAACGGTTTTCCTTGTTTGTTGAATCTAGAAAAAAGTATACATTTTTCTAGATTTGAACATCCTGAGGATTGATTTTATATGATTGTGAATCAACGCTCTGTTGATAAACAGATATCTTCATTGTCCCAACCTTAACTAAATTTTCTATTCTATCTAAGAGAGATAAAAATAAAAGCAAACATGCTAGAATCGCAGAAATCAGGGAAAAAGGTGTAGAAAATGTCGGAGATTTTCACTATTTTTAAGATAAATACAAAATGTGTTTCGGTCTATGGAATAGAATGTTGGAAGTTTTTAAATAAAAAGGATATTGTGTGAAAACATTGTTTAAAGCGACTTGGACAAATGCCCTCTCAAGAGTGTTTGGAAAATTTGCGGCTACGAAATTCCCGTCAATTTTACAACTTGTTATCAATTACGCTTATGTGAAAATTACCGGAGTCGATCTTTCGTCATTCGGTGAAATTGATCAATATAAAAGTCTAAATGAACTCTTTACAAGAAAATTGGCGTACGATAGAGATATTACCAAAGATCCGAACGCTTTTATCTCGCCTGCAGATTCGCTTATAAGCGCGCAGGGAGATATAAAAGATCATAAGGCTTTTCAGATTAAAGGATTTTCTTACGATGTTTGCGAACTTTTAAGCGATAGATTCGAAGAGGATGTCGTAGCGTCGATAGAGAGAGGAAAATTTATAAACTTTTATCTCTCTCCTATGGATTATCACCGTTATCATGTACCCATAGATATGAAAGTTTTAAGAAGCGTGCATATTCCGGGGCTGTTATATCCGGTAAACGAGAAGTATCTTAAAAAAATACCGTCGCTTTTTGTTAAAAACGAGAGGGTTGTTTTAGAGTGTGTCGATAATGGCAATAAACTCTTTTTTATCGTTCTTGTAGGCGCATTGAATGTCGGAAAAATGACGCTCTCTTTTGATAAACGAATAGAGACCAACAAAGACGCGACGGAGATAAAAGTTTACGATTACGAAGATGTTTCTTTGAAAAAGGGGGAGGAGCTTGGAATGTTTATGATGGGTTCTACGATTGTTCTGTTATTTGAAGAGGGATTTGTCGAGATAGTTGAGAACTTAGAGGGTAAAAAAGTTAGATTTGCGGATGTCGTAGCGTATCGAAAATAAGAGTTTTTGATGCTCATAAGTGCTTAAAGGCTATAATTGCTCATTTATTTCAAGAGGAGAATATATGAGCAGAGTATATAACTTTGGTGCGGGACCGGCTACAATGCCGCTTGAGGTGCTTGAAGAGGCGCAAAAGAACTTAGTTGATTTTAAAGGGCATGGGCTTTCAATCATGGAGGCTTCGCACAGATCAAAAATGTATGACGAAGTTCATAACGAAGCGCTTTTCCTTATAAAAGAGCTTTATAAAGTACCGCAAGATTTCGATGTCCTGTTTTTGCAAGGAGGCGCTTCAACACAGTTTGCGATGGTGCCTATGAATCTCTCGCAAGGGGGCAGAGTCGAGTATGCGGATACGGGAAGTTGGTCGTCAAAAGCTATAAAAGAGGCTAAGATTTTAAATCTCGATGTAAATATCGTAGCCAGCTCAAAAGAGAGCGGTTATGATAAAATTCCCTCGACAATCGATTTTTCAGACGATGCCGATTATGCGTACATTACATCCAACAATACTATTTACGGAACTCAATATAAAACTTTTCCGACCACAAAAGCTCCCTTGGTGATAGACGCTTCAAGCGACATATTTTCATATCCGATAGATTGGTCAAAAGCGGATCTTCTTTTTGCCGGAGCACAAAAAAACGCAGGACCGTCCGGAGTAACGATAGTGATAATAAAAAAAGAGCTCCAAGATCGCGTAAAAGAGAATATCCCTTCAATGTTTAGATATAAAACCCATGCCGAGAAAAATTCGCTCTATAATACTCCTCCGACATTCGGCATATATATGCTTTCTTTGATCATGAAGTGGATGAAAAGAGAAGGCGGAATTGAAGAGATCGCCAAAATAAATGCGAAAAAAGCGGCGATTTTATATGACACAATCGATAATTCCCAAGGATTTTTCGTCGGTCATGCCCAAAAAGATTCAAGATCTTTAATGAATGTCTCTTTTAATATCAAAGATAAAGATGCCGCCCTTGAGAGTGAACTTGTTGAATTGGCGGCAAAAAACGGGATGATAGGCTTAAAGGGTCATAGATCTATAGGCGGTCTTAGAGCTTCTATATACAATGCTATGAGTATCGAGGGCGTTAAAGCGCTGGCTGATTTGATGCAAGATTTTGCCGCAAAAAAAGCGTAAGGAGACTTTATGTTTAAAATTTTAACTCTAAATAAAATCTCGCCAAAAGGGCTTGATCATTTTAATCGCGACAATTATGAAGTGGCAAGCGAGATATCAAATCCGGACGCTATAGTTTTAAGAAGTTTCAAGATGCATGATATGGAATTTCCAAAAAGTCTAAAAGCCATAGCGAGAGCGGGAGCCGGAGTAAACAATATACCGTTGCGAAAATGCTCGGATCAGGGAATAGTAGTCTTTAACACTCCCGGAGCTAACGCAAACGCCGTAAAAGAGATAGTCATAGCGGGATTACTTCTTGCCGCCCGCGATATCTCGGGAGGTATAAATTGGGTGAGAGGCTTAAAAGAAAAAGCGGATGAAGTTCCGTCTCTTGTGGAAAAAAATAAATCTAATTTTGCCGGAAGCGAGATAAAAGGAAAGAGGCTTGGAGTAATCGGTCTTGGAGCTATAGGCGCCATGGTAGCGAACGACGCTTTATCGCTCGGTATGAAAGTAATCGGCTATGATCCTTATATCTCCGTAGATGCCGCATGGGAGCTCTCAAGCGATGTGCAAAAGGCAACGGGTCTTGAGACTCTTTTATCGACTGTTGATTATGTCAGCATACATGTACCTCTTTTGGATCAGACAAAAAATATGTTCAATGCCGAAAAATTCGCTATGATGAAAGACGGGATAAAGATTATAAATTTTGCGAGAGGACCTCTCGTAAATAACGACGACTTAAAGGATGCGATAAAATCGGGCAAAGTATCATGTTATGTAACCGATTTTCCGGAAGCCGAACTTTTGGATACAAAGGGGATAATCGCGATTCCTCATCTTGGCGCATCGACTATCGAGTCTGAAGAGAATTGTGCCGTTATGGCTGTTGAAGAGGTAAAAGAGTTTTTAGAGAGTGGAAATATAAAAAATTCGGTTAATTTTCCAAACTGCTATCTCCCAAGAACCGTCGGAGATCAAAGGATGATTATCGCAAATCGTAATATTCCAAACATGATCAGCGAAATTACTTCTCTTTTGGCGAAAAACAGTATAAATATCTGCGATATGTTAAACAAAAGCAGAGACGATCTTGCCTATAACATCATAGATATAGAGGGTGAAGTACCGATAGATGTTATAAAAACTCTTGAACAAACGAAAGGAATTATCAGAGTAAGAATAATCGAATAGAAAAATTTGTCGCAAAATCGCCTTTTTGTTTAGAAAAGTTTTAAAATTCGGCTTGAAATATCACTTATAAATAAACTTTGCTTATTATTATGATAAAATAAATTCTATGGGGGCGCGCAATCTATCTTGGTGCTGGATCAGGGGAAAGATCTTAACAAAGAGGTAGCGATGAGTGATGTAGTTGACACTGTAGAGACCGATGTTTTGATTGTCGGCGGCGGACCTTCGGGTTTGGCGACGGCTATTCATTTGGCAAATGTTTTAAATGAAAAAGGGGTGGACGGTAGAATTTTACTGGTTGACAAAGGCGAGTCGATCGGTAGTCACATACTTTCTGGAGCGGTGATAAAAACGGATGTTTTTAAAGAACTGCTTCCTTTTACCGACATAAGCGATATACCGTTTGACAGCGATGTGGTAAAAGATTCTACTATATTTTTAACCGCCCAGGATTATTATGATATTCCTTTTCATCCTCCATATATGAAAAATATGGGTAATAAAATAGCATCCCTTGGAGAAATTTGTAGATTTTTGGCGAAAATCGCAAAAAAGAAGGGTGTTGAGATATATACCGGTTTTAGTATGGAAAAACTTCTTTACGATAAAGAGGGAAGGGTATGCGGCGCTAAAACAAAAGATACCGGATTGGATCACCATGGAAATAAAATGCCAAATTTTCAGCCCGGTACGGAAGTAAAAGCTTCTATTACGATTTTGGCGGAAGGAACATGCGGAACTCTCGCGGGAGAAATCATAAAAAAGCAAAATCTAGACAAAGGAAAAAATCCTCAGATTTACTCGCTCGGAGTAAAAGAGCTTTGGAAAGTGCCTGCGGAAAATATCGAGAGA
The DNA here is from genome assembly GCA_027081495.1 of Campylobacterales bacterium. GTDB lineage: Bacteria > Campylobacterota > Campylobacteria > Campylobacterales > QNZT01 > QNZT01. The sequence goes on from JALWKJ010000140.1 coordinate 6,645, forward strand.
GGACAGGTCTATCATACCGCCGGCTATCCTCTTAAAGACGGTGAAGAGTTTGGAGGAGGTTTTATATACGGTCTAAAAGATAATAAAGTGGCTTTGGGTCTGGTTGTCGGATTGGACTATAAAGATCCGACCTTTGATATACACGCCGCCATGCAGATTTGGAAAACACACCCTTTTGTTTCAAAAATACTAAAAGATGGACAAATTTTGGAGTATGGAGCAAAAACTCTGCCTGAAGGCGGATATAATAGCATCCCGAAATTTTACGGAGACAATTTTATCATAGTGGGAGATAGTGCGGGAATGTTGGCTACAGCCAGTCTAAAAGGCGTTCATTTGGCTATACAATCGGGAATAAATGCGGCAAAAAGTGCGGCTGAGGCTTTGCTAAAAGAGGATAGTTCAAAAGAGACTCTAAAACGGGTGAAAACTTATTTTAAAGAGAGTTGTCTTTACAAAGATCTTTATCCCGTTAGAAATTTTAGACAGTCTTTCTCAAAAGGTCTTATTCCCGGAGCTCTTCGTTTTGGAGTGCAGCTTGTTACAAACGGAGCATGTTTGAGCGGAGATCTTAAAACCCATCCCGATAATCAGACGCTTTTAAAATTTGATCAAATGGGGGATAAAACCCCTTTTGCGGATAGATTTTCTTCAATGCTCGAGTTTGATAAAGTTTTGACATTCGATAAAGTAACCGATGTCTTTTACGCAAAAGTCAAACACGACGAAGAGCAGCCGTGTCATCTAATCGTCGATGAAAAAAAAGTTCAAGAAAATATCAAAGATTACAAAGGCGCGTGTTACTATTTTTGTCCGGCTGAAGTTTATGAGATTCATAGCGGCGAGGATAAAAACAAAGAGCTTAGAATTCATGCGGAAAATTGCGTTCACTGTAAAACATGTCATATAAAATCCGTAAACAACGCTATCGTTTGGGTGCCGCCGTACGGCGGGGATGGACCGCAATATGAAAATATGTAATCTTAGTCGGTTTGAATTTTTTATGTTGGTTTTTAAAATACAAAAGCAGTCGAAAAAGTGTGCGATACAAGGAGATATAAAATGGCATTGACGATAATCAGTTTGATGAAACAGGTACCTCTTCCAAGCGAAATGAGAATGGGCGAGGATGGTTTAATGGACAGAACCAAGGCAAAATCAATTATAAATGTTGATTGCTCTTTCGCTCTTGAAGCCGGACTTCAGCTTAAAAAACAAAGTCCGGATGCCAGACTTATCGTCTGTTCGATGGGACCGCCTTCTTTCGAGATGTCGCTTAAAAAAGCTCTCGCAATGGGTTATGACGAAGCTTATCTGCTTTCGGATAGAAGACTTGGAGGAAGCGATACTTACGCAACCGGACTCGCAATAGCCACGATGATAAAACATCTCGGGTTTTCAAAAGAGTCGTCGGAGCCTTTTGTGATAGTAGCCGGTCGTCAGACTAGCGACGGGGATACCGCTCATGTTCCTTCCCAAGTTGCGGAAAATCTTGGAATTCCGCAAGCGACTTTTATAGAGAAGGCGGATCTTGAAGACGGAAAGATCGTAGCCAAGAGAATTATAGAGGGAGGCTATCAGATGATGAAACTTCCTCTTCCTTGCGCTCTTTCTATAACTCCAACGGGTATAGCGCCAAGACGCCCGAGTTTAAGCGGAGTTATCAGAGCCGCTCATAGCGATATAAAAGTTTTTAATATAGACGATATCTCGCTCAGTACGCAAAAAATAGGATTAAGCGGTTCCCCTACAATCGTTGCTAAAGTTCAAAATATAGTAAGCCAGAGAGCTCCCGTTATCATGAGCGAAGGCTCCGATGAGAGCGAACTTGTGGATGATCTTGTAAAAAATATAAAATCCGGCAAGTCGGAACTTTCGAAGAAAGAGAAGAAAGAGAAAAAAGCAAGAGTTAGACCCGATTTTGAGGTTGTAGATTTTAGAGACGGCGCGAGGGGAATTTTAACTTGGGCCGAGGTGGCGGACGGGAAGATTACAAGACCGTCGCTAGAGCTTTTGACGCCGGCAAGAGAGTTGGTCAAAAAACTCGATAAAGATACGAAAGTGGTAACTCTTTTAATCGGAGGAAAAGGGATAAAAAAAGAAGCCCAAACACTTATCGAACACGGAAGCGATAAAGTGGTAGTGGTTGAAGATGAGAGATTAAAAGAGTATCTCGTATTGCCTTATTCGGAAATTTTTAAACGGTATATCGATAAATCCAGACCGGAAATCGCCCTTTTTGCCGCTACCACCGCGGGGCGTGAACTGGCTCCAAGGGTTGGTGTTAAAACTAACAGCGGCGTTACCGCCGATTGTACTTCTTTGGAAATAGGCGAACATATAGATCGAAAAAACAAAAAGATATACGCGCCGATTTTAGAATCGAAAAGACCGACTTACGGAGAGAGTAAACTCGCTACTATTTTAGGTTTTGTTTGCCCTCAGATTTCAACGGCTAGAGCCGGAACTTTTGAAGTTCCAAAACCAAATAAAGAGGCAAAAGGCGAGATAGAAGAATTTTTTGTCGAACTTGAAGAAAAAGAGTTTGTTACGGAGATATTGCAGACGGTAAGAGGAGAAGGAGGATTGCAAAATCTTTTTGAAGCGGATATAATAGTCTCCGGAGGTAGGCCGACAGGTGAGATAGATAATCTAGGTTTGATAAAAGAGTTGGTTGCGGCTTTAAAAGAGCAGGGCATAAATGCGGAGTGGGCCGTAAGCAGACCGGTAGTTGACGGAGGTTATGCCCAATATGCCAGACAAGTGGGACAAACCGGTAAAACGGTTAGACCCAAAGTATATATAAGCGCCGCCATATCAGGCGCGATACAGCATATAGCCGGCATGAAAGAGTCACAAACAATAGTTTCGATCAATTCCAACGCAAAAGCTTCTATCTTTAAAAACGCCGACTTTGGAATAGTAGGCAGATATGAGGATATTTTGCCAAAACTCATAGAGAAGGTTAAAGACGGTTTTACATTCGGCGTAAAAGCGCAAAATTAAAAAAATAAGGAGAATAGATGGTAGGTAGAAAAGTAGGTATAGTAGGAGCCGGTTTTGTAGGCGCAACCGCGGCATATACGCTAGCGCTTGTCGGAAGTTGTCATGAGATAGTGTTATATGATATCGTTCCCGAAGTCGCAAAGGGAAAAGCTATAGATATCGGACAAGCGACTTCGTACTCTTCCAAAGGAACTATAGTAACGGCGGCGCACTCTCCAAGTGAAATGAAAAACTGTGATATTGTCGTTATAACCGCCGGTGTTCCAAGAAGAAAAGAGATGACAAGAGCCGATCTTTTGATGATAAATGCAAAAATCATTACCGATGTGGTTGACAATATTAAAAAATACTCGCCCAACGCGGTCATTTTATGCGTATCAAATCCTCTCGATGTCATGACTTATGTCGTTCATAAACTTACGGGATGGCAAAGGCATAGAATCATTGGAATGGCCGGAGCGCTTGACGGAGCTAGGATGGCGTATCAGATTCAAAAAAAAGTAGGATACGGTTCGGGGCAAACTAGAGCCATAGTTATAGGCGATCATGGTCAGCATATGATCCCATATCCCGAAATTTCTGCGGTCGGCGGCGTGCCTTTGAATCAGATTATAGGCAAAACCGACATGGAGGATATTATAGAAAAGACGAAAGAAGGAGGCGCGGAGATAGTTAAATATCTGAAAACTTCGGCATATTATGCTCCGGGTCGGTCGATTTCCATTATGGTCGAGGCTATATTAGATGATTCGAGAATCGTTATGCCTTCATCCGTTTTACTCAACGGCGAATACGGTTATAAAGATGTAACTTTAGGCGTACCGGTCGTTTTGGGCGCTAAGGGAGTTGAGAAGATAATAGAGCTTGAGCTTGATGAAGAGATGAAAAAAAGAGTGGATATTTCCGTAAATTCGATTCGAGAGAATATAGATATATTGAAAAAAGAGGGTTTTTTCGATTAATCAAAAGGCGAAAAAATTCGCCTTTTGTTATTTTTTAGCTTTAGCTTTTATGCTTTTGAGAGATTTTTTAGCTTTTTTCGTCGCTTTTTCTTTTGCCTTTTTTTCAGCTCTTTTTGTTTTGTCTCCGGCAACTTTTTTTACTCTTTTTTTAGCTTTTTCTTTGACTGCGGTTCTCTTTTTTGGGGCTTTTTCTTTGAGTGATTTTGCCCGCGAAGACGCTCTTTTGGCTTTTTTTACTTTTTTATCGGCGTTTTTTATCCCTTTTCTCGCGTTTTCAGCGATTTCATCGCCGATGCCGGGTACATTTTTGAGATCGGCCGCCGATTTGATTTTGTGTGTTTTTCTATATTTCATAATAGCCGCGGCTCTTTTCTCACCGATACCCTTTATGCTCATCAATTCATCTTTCGAAGCTGTTTGAAAATTGATTGCAAACAGCGATACCGCCGTAATCGTCAAAAGTAATAGTAACTTTTTGATCATCTTTTCTCCTTTAAATTAAAAATTTCAGGAAAATTATATCTAAAGTAAAGTGAAATTATTGTGGAAAGGGGAAAGCAAATAGCGTAAGTCCGACAGTTTCCAAATATTTTGGAAAACTGCCGGAGTATTGTTTGCATTTGTATCTTGTCTATGCGGGAGCTTCGGCTCTTACGGTTATCGATTTTTGTGTAAATCCGCTTACATCGTAACCGCCCGGAATTGAAGAGTTGGCAAAAATAGTTACCGATATTTGATAGATACCGGAATTTTCACTCCCTGGATTCCCCTCTTTTAACACACCCGCCGGTACGGTTAAGGTATGTGTCCATTTTCTGTGACTTGCACTTCCCGTATAGTTGGCTTTTGGCTCAAGACTACCTGTCGAAAGAGCTATATCTTCGCCTGGACCTACAGTTTCGGCATATGCTTTTATAACCCAGTTTGAGTTCATGGCATTCATCCACAAAGCAAGAAGCCATCCGTCCCCTTCCCAGTCTATCTCTATGTTAAACGGTTTTTCCGGGTTTAAAACATAGTTTGATTGACTTGTCATAGGACCTACCACCGGTGGTGTACCCGCCGGATCTACTACTCTAAAATCAGTACATTTAAACTGTAAATTGCCTGCGCCTAAATCTGGATCAAATGTTGTTAATGTCGCCATAATATACTCCTACTAAATAAACTATTGTGTTTAAATGCTTTTGCATCACCTTTGTTTTGCTCTCCAATCTGTACAGAAGTTAAAGTTTTTACTCTTTAACTACCGTAAGTATAAATAAAAAAAGTTCTATAAAAGTTTTAAAAATGTTTTATAAAAGTTTCATTTTTTATGCAGAGCGTTTTGAGCAGTGTTTATTATGTGTTAGGTATTGTCGTTTTTAGATATATTTTTGTAAAGAAGTGACGAAAGAAGGAAAACTTCTTTCGCCGTAGGTGTAAATTAGCAAGAGTAAGTTGATTGATATTCAAAAGCGGTAGGTCTCGCTTCGTCGGGCCATACCTGTCTTTCAAATTGATAGTGTTGATAAGTATCGATAAACTCATCGGTCATAACCGCGTTTAAAAACGAGTTGTCGGCGATCAATCCCTCTAGTGATTCTCTTAGAGTATGAGGCATTTGCGGAATGTTTTTCTCTCTGATTTCATCAAGGCTTAACTCAAATAGATCTTCATCCATAGGACCTACGGGAAGGTCTTTGTTTTTGATGCCGTCAAGTCCGGCAAGAAGTAAAGCCGAAAAAGCTAGATACGGACAAGAGGATGAATCGGGGAATCTAGTTTCCACTCTTGTCGCCATTTCTCCCGCGCCGTAAGGGATACGACAAGCGGCAGATCTATTTTGGCTTGAGTAAGTAAGTATCGAAGGAGCTTCAAATCCGGGAATAAGTCTTTTGTAAGAGTTTGTTGAAGGATTTGTAAAAGCCGCAACAGCTTTAGAGTGTTTGAAAATACCGCCTAGATAGTGAAGGGCGGTTTGGCTTAGATTCGCGTATTCGCCCGCTTGATAGAAAATATTTTTACCGTTTTTCCAGATAGACTGGTGAACATGCATACCGTTTCCGTTATCTCCATAAAGAGGTTTTGGCATAAATGTAGCCGTTTTACCGTTTAGGTGAGCTACCATTTTTACGACATATTTGTATTTTTGTACATTATCGGCGGCTTCTACGAGAGTGCTAAATTTTATACCTATCTCGCCTTGCGCCTGTGCGACTTCATGATGTCCTAGCACTACCTCAAGACCGACTTCTTCAAGCACCTGCATCATTTCGGCTCTTAAATCAACCATACTGTCTGTGGGCATTACCGGAAAATAGCCGCCTTTTGTTCTCGGTCTGTGACCGGTGTTCATGTATTCGGGGTCGAATCTATTGTCATTCCATTCACCCTCTTCACTCTCGACTCTATAGCCGGCTTCATTTATACCCGCCCAGATTTGTACATCTTCGAAAATAAAAAATTCATTTTCAGGACCAAAAAACGCTTCGTCGCCTATGCCGCTTTCCGCAAGGTATGCAAGAGTTTTTTTCGCGATGCTTCTTGGACACTTTTCATAAGCCTGTCCTTTGTAAATATCAAAAACATCACAAAATACGACGATAGTAGGATCGGCGGTAAAAGGATCCAAAAAGGCTGTCGGAATATCGGGCTTTAAAAGCATATCTGATTTATTTATCGGCTGCCATGCTTCTATAGATGACCCGTCAAAAGGAAGACCGGCTTCAAGCATGTCGGCTTTAATGGCGCTCATTCTGTAGCTTATATGATGCCATGCACCTTTGATGTCGGTAAATCTAAAGTCCACAAACTCAACCTCATTTTCTTCGCAATACTTGAAGAACTCATCTATATTGTTAACGAATTTTCCCATTTTCTCTCCTGTAAAATTAAAAAGTGAGTATATTATATCAAATGCTTATAAAAACTTAGATGAAAGAATTGCCTAAAAATTAATCATATCCCTTTCTCTATCTTTAAAAATAGCGCATTTACTAAACCCGGCATCTTTTGCAAGAGTCGTAACTTCGTTTGCGAACAAGGAGACTTGTCGGGGCGAGTGGGCGTCGCTTCCAAAAGTAATGGGTATATCAAGAGAGCTTAGTTCTTCTAAAAGAAGCGGGGAAGGATAGGGTTCATTTACAGGTTTTCTAAGCCCCGACATATTCAACTCGACGACAAGATCCGCTTTTTTTATCGCCAAGAGGGCGTTTTTGGCGATGAGTCTTATATCTTTTTTTGGTAGAAAATTGAATACCTTTATGAGATCAAGATGTCCGACTATGTCAAAGTATCCGCTTTTTGCCAAAGCCTCGATGGCGTCAAAATATTCTTGCCAGATTTTGTCTATATCCTTGTTTTTATAGTTTCCTATAAATTCCGGATTGTCAAATCCCCATTTTCCTATGAAGTGAACGGAGCCGATAAGATAATCGACTTTTGCCTCAAGAACTCTTTTATCTATAAAACCGGGCAAAAAATCGACTTCATATCCAAGGAGTATCTCAATTTTTTCTTTATATTTTTCTTTTGCCTTAAGAACTTCTGTTTCATATAATGACATCTGTTCAAAGTTCATGCGATATTTTTGATCAAAATTCATAGGCGCGTGGTCGCTGAAACCGAAATATGCCGTATTTTCTTTTATAGCTTTTTGAATATATTCATCCATGGTTCCCTCGGCATGATTGCAAAGGGGCGTGTGGTTGTGAAGATCCGTTATCAAGTCTTTTTTCCTCAAAATATTTTTAAAATAGTCGATATAGTCATTAGTATAGCATATAATATTTGGGATTGTAGCAATGGAAGTTCTTGATAAAGATTTGGAAATAGAAAAAAATGATCTGATATGGCAGCTTGTTTCGATAGAAGAGGATGTTCAAAAAATATTTACGATACTAAAAAATGATAATAATAAAGAAAACGAAGAGATAAATAAGCTTTTAATCCAGATAGAAAAACTGGCTATAAAAAGCCGTAAAAAAATTATTCATATGATGATGGATAACACTTTAGAAGCCGAAAGTAAAAATATCGTAACCGATAAAGAGATACGAGAGTTACTTGAAGATTTCATATAAAAAATAAGGAGAATCTATAATGACACAAGAAGAGTTAGATGCATTGATGGCGGGAGATCTTGACGAGGAGACCGCGCTTTTGGATGAAGAAGAGAAAAATGAAACACAAAGCGGTATCGATGAATCCGATTTTGAAAACGAGTCCGGCAAATCCGGTAAAATAGTTGTCGATGAAGAAAACTATAGAGTTGACGCCGAAAAAAAGTGGCCGCCGCCGCCGCCAACCCAGGATCATCAGGTTGTAAACCAACTTGACAATGTTACTAAGGATTCCGAGAAAAAAGCTACGGAGATTATGGATAAGCTTGAAGAGATAAACAACTTCATGCTTGATATCGAGGAAGATTGTAACTTATCCGTATCGATACTTGAACAAAATATAGATGTATTTGAAAAATTAAATGTGAAGTTTCCGAATATCGAAACTTTTGCTCAACTGCTTGAAGAAAATAAAAAAGCGATCGAACATGCCAATTCGGTGATTGAAAAATCGCAATCGGGAGCCGATGAGATTATGATGATCATGGATATAATGCAATATCAGGATATCCATAGACAAAAGATCGAAAGGGTTATAAATGTCATGAGGGCTCTTTCAAAATATATGAATTCACTTTTCGCGTCAGATTTCGAGGATTCAAAAAGAGTAACTTCCGCCGTGCATATCGCAGGAGACAGCGATACGGACGAACTTGTAAACAATGAAGA
>JALWKJ010000141.1 GCA_027081495.1 Campylobacterales bacterium
AATAATCAAAAATCCGTTACTTCACTTTAGTATCTTTTGTTATAATCTTTAGATGATAAAAAGATACCCTACTAAAAAGATATATATAGGCGGTGTCGCCGTTGGCGGCGATGCCCCTATTTCGGTCCAGTCGATGACATTTTCCAAAACGGCGGATAAAAAGAGTACGCTTGAACAGATAAAAAGACTTCACTTTGCCGGATGCGATATCGTACGGCTTGCGGTTATCGATAAAGAGGCGGCAGAGGCTCTTAAAGATATAAAAGAGCAAAGTCCGCTTCCGATCGTTGCGGATATTCATTTCAATTATAAACTAGCTCTTATAGCGGCGCAAAGTGTCGATTGCATCCGCATAAATCCTGGAAATATCGGCTCAAAAGAGAGAATAAAAGCGGTTGTGGATGTCTGTAAAGAGAGAAATATCCCTATTCGCATAGGCGTAAATAGCGGCTCTTTGGAAAAACGCTTTGAAGACAAATACGGACAAAGTATCGAGGGAATGGTCGCTTCGGCGCTTTATAATATAAAGCTTCTTGAAGATTACGATTTTACCGATATAAAGATTTCATTAAAAGCCAGTGATGTGCAAAGAACGGTTGGCGCGTATCGTACTCTCCGTCCAAAGGTAGAGTATCCGTTTCATCTAGGGGTGACGGAGGCCGGAACGCTTTTTCACGCAACGGTAAAATCTTCTATAGCTCTTGGAACTTTGCTTTTAGAGGGTATCGGAGATACGATGAGAGTCTCCATAACCGGAGAGCTTGAAAAAGAGATAGAAGTGGCTAAAGCGATTTTAAAAGATTCCGGATTGACAAAAGAGGGTATAAATATAATCTCATGTCCTACTTGCGGCAGAATAGAAGCCGATCTGGTAAAAGCCGTCGCCGAGGTTGAAGAGAAAACCAAACATATAAAAGCGCCTCTTGACATATCCGTAATGGGCTGCGTGGTAAACGCCATAGGAGAGGCAAAATGCGCCGATGTAGCCATAGCTTTTGGAAAAGGAAGCGGACTTGTTATGAAAAAAGGCGAGGTGGTGGCGAAATTGAAAGAGAAAGATCTGGTAGATCGGTTTTTAAAAGAAGTTGAAAAGGCGGCGAAAGAGTATCAATGACACAAAATCAGTTACACAATTTAAATATCGAAAGGGCGGTATTAAGCGCCATAATATTTGAACCGGCTTTATATGAAGATGTAGCTTCCAAACTTGATTTAAAAGATTTTTATCTTCCCGATCATCAAATTATTTTTGAATCTATGCAAGAGTTGGATCGTGAAGAACAGCCCATTGACGAAGAGTTTTTAAAGAAAAAACTTCTTGCAAAAAAACGATATAACGAAGATGTTTTTATAGAAATAATTTCGGCCAATCCCATTTCAAATGTTACCGCTTATGTGGAAGAGATTAAAGAGAGGGCGATAAAAAGAGAACTCGTAAAACTTACTACGAAAATTCGCGAAGTTACTCTAGAAGAGGATCTTCCAAGCGACGATATTTTAAATATCGTGCAAAAAGAGCTTTATGAGATTTCGTTAGACGCCGCGACAAAAGAGTTTCGCGAAGCGCCCGAGATGGTTATATCTACTATCGCTCATATTCATGAAATGAAAAAAAGGGGTAACAACGGCGTTACGGGAGTCGATACCGGTTTTAGGGAACTAAATGAACTGACTGCCGGTTTTGGAGAGGGGCAGCTTATTATCATCGCGGCAAGACCCGCGATGGGTAAGACGGCGTTTACTTTGAATCTCGCTCAAAAAGCTCTCGACGACGGTCGCGGCGTAGCGATATTTTCGCTTGAAATGCCGGCGGAAGAGTTGATGTTGAGGATGCTTAGCGCAAAAACATCCATAGCTCTACAAAATCTAAAAGTCGGAAATTTAAGCGATGAAGAGTGGTCGCATCTTAGCCGCGCTTCGGACGAGATGAGCAGACAAAAGCTTTTTGTAGATGACGACGGTTTTTTAAATATAAATCAACTTAGATCAAAACTTCGTAAGATAAAAACCCAAAATCCGGAAATATCTTTAGCTATTATAGATTATCTTCAGCTTATGAGCGGTACGGGAGGAAAAGATCGTCATCTTGAAGTTAGTGAAATATCAAGAGGTCTAAAACTTCTTGCAAGAGAACTTCAAATTCCGGTCGTCGCTCTTTCTCAGTTAAATCGCGGACTCGAGAGCCGGCATGATAAAAGACCTATGTTAAGCGATATCCGAGAATCCGGTTCGATCGAGCAAGACGCCGATATAATTATGTTTGTATATCGTGACGATATATATAAAATGCGCGAAGAAAAAGAGAAAGAAAAAAGAGCGAAATCCGAAGGTAAAGAGTATAAAAGCGAATTTGTCGCAAAACCCGAAGAGGATGCGGAAGTGATTATAGGTAAAAATAGAAGCGGACCTATCGGAACCGCGCATTTGGTTTTTCAAAAAAGATTTACCCGTTTTGTCGATAAAGGAGCCGTTCCTGTTGAAATAGTGTATGAAAATGCAGAAGAAAACGCCAGAAATTCACATATAGAGCTGCCTCCTATTTAGTGCAAAAATTACCTCTTTTTAAAAATAAAAAAGAGATTCTCTTTTTTATTTTTGTTACGGCTTTTTTATTTTTGATTCATATTTATATACGATATGATAGTTATAAGAACTTTACTCATAAAAAGTTTTCATATACGGGCGCTATCGTACTTTCTCACTATCAAAAACAAAAAAGCTCCGGTAAAATTTATCATGTGCTTAAACTAAAATCAGACGATGGAGCCGTCTTTTATACCACAAATCATGAAGATATCATCAACCTAGCTGATAGACATATAACCGTAGGAGTCATTACCGATAAAATATCTTTTTGGAGTTATCTTAAAGGATTTTACGCGCCTTCGTTTGATATTCGTATCGATGAAAAAAGAGGCGGCTTTAAAGAGATTGTTTCAAATTTTATAGCCTCCAATCATAAAAGCGATATAACTAAAGAGCTTTTTTTAGCGCTTTTTCTTGCAAAACCTATCTCAAAAGAGTTAAGAGCGGATGTTAGTAAACTTGGAATTTCTCATCTTATAGCCATAAGCGGTTTTCATCTCGGCGTGTTGTTCGCGCTCTTTTATTTTTTGCTCGACTATCCATATTCGTTTTTTCAAAATCGCTATTTTCCCTATAGAAATAAACATTTTGATTTAACTATGACTATACTTGCGATTTTGTTTTTATATATGTATATGCTCGATTTTATACCGTCTCTTCTTAGATCGTTCGTTATGCTTTTTTACGGTTTTTTTCTTTTTCATAGGCACTTTAAAATCGTCTCTTTTGAAGTGCTTTTTGTTACGGTGCTTACTATATTGGCGCTTTTTCCTAATTTTCTTTTTTCAATCGGATTTTGGTTTTCGGTTTGCGGGGTTTTTTATATATACCTTTTTTTACATCATTTTAGTCATTTGAAAAAATGGCTAATCGTCATATATTTAAATATATGGGTCTATATTTTGATGATACCGATAGTGCATCTGTTTTTTGGGGTTTTTAGTTTTCATCAACTCTACTCTCCGATTCTTTCTATTTTATTTTCCGTCTTTTATCCGTTGGAAATTTTACTGCATCTTATAGGGCGCGGGGATTTATTGGATAGTTATATATTGACTCTTTTAAATCAAAAAGCGGAGATTTTTTATTTTAAAACGCCTCTTTGGTATCTTGTAATATATCTTGCTTTATCTATCGGCGCGATTTATAAAAAGCGGATTTTATGGTTTCTTTTTCCCATGAGCGCGGGCGTTTATCTGTTTTAAGTTATTTCAGATAACCGTCGAGAATGAGTTTTAGATAAACTTTATCCGCGCTATTGATCAAAACATCGTCAAAATTTTGTCTAGTGTGATCGTCAACTATGGAAT
>JALWKJ010000142.1 GCA_027081495.1 Campylobacterales bacterium
CGTTTATTCAGCCGGCTATTACGGTGCTTATCTTTTGGTTCGTGTTTCAGGTGGGATTTAAATCGCAGCCCGTTCATAATGTCCCTTTTATCCTCTGGCTGATCGCCGGTATGTTTTCCTGGTTTTTCTTTTCCGACGCCGTATCCAACGCTACCAATGCCGTGATGGAAAACAGTTATCTTGTCAAAAAGATCGTTTTTAAAGTCGCTTTTTTGCCTATTATCAAGATATTTTCCGCATTGATAGTGCATCTGTTTTTTGTGGCTTTGATGTATCTGCTTTTTATGATTTACGGTTTTAGTTTCGAGCTACATTGGCTGCAGGTTTTTTATTATCTCTTCGCGACGATTGTTTTGATCATGGGGATTAGTTATATCACCTCTTCGATCATCGTTTTTTTCAAAGACATGGGACAGCTTGTGGCGATGATGTTGCAGATAGGTTTTTGGGCTACGCCGATTTTTTGGTCGGTAGATATGTTCCCTTCGAAATATCATGTATTTTTTAAACTCAATCCTCTTTACTATCTTGTCCAAGGGTATAGAGACAGCATGATAAATCATGTTTGGTTTTGGGAAAAACCGCTGCTGACGCTTTATTTTTGGGCGGTAGCGCTGGGGCTTTTGGCGCTTGGTTTTATTACATTTAGAAAACTCAAACCTCATTTTGCGGATGTGCTGTGATGGATGTGCGAAATGTTTTAGCGCTTTTGCAAAGGGGAGAGAACGAAAAGCTGGAGTTTAAAACTTCTTTTAAATCCGATGCTATAGAAAGTATTGTCGCGTTTGCAAATAGCAAGGGCGGCGTATTGCTTGTCGGTGTACAGGATAACGCATATGTAACCGGCGTGACACTCGGTAAGGAGTCTTTGCAAAAGTATGTCAATCAAATCAAACAAAATACGATCCCCGCGGTTATTCCGGATATGGATATCGTTACGGTTGATGGAAAAACAGCGCTTGTTATCACGGTTGCGGAGTATCCGGTTAAACCGGTCTCTTATCGAGGAAGATACTACAAAATAGTTATAGCAAGCCCCGGTAAACTCTATGGCGATATCACGCTTGAAAAATTAAAGTCCAAAGATTATCAGTCAAGTTTGAGAAATAAACTCATAGCGGAAGCTTTTTATCTTACGGGCAATATAGAAAAGTATGGAAGTGGATTTATTCGGATAGAAAAAGAGCTTAAAGAGTATCCTCAAATAAGTTTTGAATTTAAAGAGATAGCAAACGCGATGCAGATGACATTTTATAAACAAAGCAGTGTCGGAGTCAATGAGGGAATAAATGAGGGAATAAATGAGGGAATAAAATCCCTTTATGAATTTATCAAAAACAATCCATCATTAAGAGTTTCTCAGATGGAGAAAGCATTAAATATTCCGGCAAAAACACTTGAAAGATGGATAAAACAACTAAAAGAAGAAGACAAAATAGAGTATCGGGGCAGTAAAAAGAGGGGAGGGTATTATGCAAGATAACATCGCTATAAGCGTCAAAAACCTTACCAAAGTCTATCACCTCTACGACAATCCCAAAGACAGACTCAAAGAGGCGCTCAATCCTTTCAAAAAGTCATATCATCATGATTTTTATGCGCTTAACGATGTAAGTTTTGAGATAAAAAAGGGTGAAACCGTAGGAATCATCGGCAAAAACGGCGCGGGTAAATCAACGCTGCTAAAGATCATCACCGGAGTGCTGACCCCGACAAGCGGTGAAGTGGAAGTCAACGGAAAGATCGCCTCTTTGTTAGAACTTGGCGCCGGGTTCAATCCTGAGATGACTGGGATCGAAAACATCTATCTAAACGGCACGATCATGGGTTTTACCAAAGAGGAGATGGACGCTAAAGTCGATGCGATCCTCTCTTTTGCGGATATCGGCGAGTTTATCCATCAACCTGTAAAGATGTATAGCAGCGGAATGTTTGCGAGACTGGCTTTTTCGGTGGCGATAAATGTAGAGCCCGATGTTTTGATAGTGGATGAGGCTTTGAGTGTGGGGGATGCCAGGTTTCAAAATAAGTGTATTCGTAAGATGGAAGAGATAGGAGATGCGGGAGCGACGATACTTTTTGTCAGTCATGATACACAGGCGGTAAACAAGTTTTGTCACAGAGTTATTTGGCTGGATAAAGGGCATATACGAGATCAGGGGGAGCCTGCAAAGATTTTGGAAGATTATATGTCCTTTATGACTTATGGACTTGAAACGGTAAGAGAGGTAGTAAAAGAGAGTATAATAGAGCCGTCAGATAACACTTTAAATAGAATTTTGGTTAATGTGGAAAAGCTTGATTCATTCGGTGAAAAAAAAGCACTGATCAAAAAGATAGGTTTTTTTAATGAAAAGGGTGTTGCCACTTCCGTGCTCAAACAGGAAGAAGAAGCACTCTTTGTTTGTGATTTTTATACAAGTATCGATTTGTATGATGTAGCGGTGGGTGTGCTTTTTAAAGATACATTGAATAATGATATTCTTACATTTAATTCTTATATGTATAATAGTGCCATTGAAAAAGTATCTAAAAATACACAAAACAGGGTAGAGATAAAATTCAAGGTGCCAAAACTTTTTCCAAAAGAGTATGCTATCACCGTGGCACTGTCGGAAGGTACACAACAAAACCATGTTCAGCAACACTGGATACACGATGCCATGGTTGTCAATATCGTTTCTACTGATCATATTGACGGATGTATAGTATCTCTTTATTCTCATGAAATAGAGTTTAATTATGAGCAAATATGATTTTAATCTTGATTTAAATGTCAAAAATAGTCTCTCTTTGATCATAGAGAGAATCAAACCAAATAGCAAGGTTTTAGAGTTCGGTCCCGCAAACGGGCGAATGACAAAATATCTTCAGCAAGAGCTGGGATGTAATGTATATGCGGTGGAATTGGATAAAGAAGCTGCGAAAGATGCCAGAAGATATTGTGAAGAGATTATTGTCGGAAATATTGAAGATTATGATTGGTTAGAGCGATATCAAAATGTAAAATTCGATTATATCGTGTTTGCAGATGTACTGGAGCATTTGTATAATCCGACAAAAGTTTTGCAACAAGCTAAACAGTTGCTTCATAAGCAAGGGAGTATTTTATTTTCAATTCCAAATATAGCGCATAATGCAATCATTATGGAGCTTTTGGAAGATCGGTTTACATACCATGCCGTTGGACTTTTGGATGACACGCATATACGGTTTTTTACGAAAATTTCATTGGATGAGATGGTAGAGAAAATCGGTATGTATAAAACATACGAAACAGCTGTTTTTGTTTCTCCTGAACATACTGAGTTTTGTAAGTCATATGAAGATTTTCCTTATGAAATCAGTGCATTATTACAGCAGCGAGTTTTAGGCGAAGTATATCAGTATGTTTATGAGTTAAAATTTCATGAAGAAAAACTGATATCGGATTTGAAAGTCCACAGAGAGTTTAAACTTTTCTATGATAATGGTAGCGGTTTTGGTGAAGAAAATGTGGTTGTTGCCGAGTTTGAAAATGATAAAGCCGTTTTTGATTTGTCCGGTGTCGCTAAAGAAATACAAGCTATACGGATAGATCCTCTTGAAAAGGCGGTTAAATTTCAGTTGGAAAGTTTACTTGTTGATGGCGTGGAATACAGGAATAAAGTTTGGCATAATGGGATTTTAAAAGATAACTTTTTAGCATTTTATCATTTAGATCCGCAAATTGTTGTTAATTTTGATGAATCAGAGAAAAAGGATCTAGTAGAGGTTGTTTTAAAAGATTTTGACGAGATTGATAATTATTTACAAGACTTTCTCAAGATTAAAGATGTGGAAATAGCAGGACTTAAG
>JALWKJ010000143.1 GCA_027081495.1 Campylobacterales bacterium
TATTTTTCTATGCCAAAGTTGTAGCTCTTAAAACCGCTCTCTCATAAGCCTCTTCATCTTTTATAAGATGATCCGAGGGCGTAACCAAAACCGTATCTTCAAGATCAAGCGCCATACAAGCAAGAGCGATCGCCGGAGCGGTGTTTCTGCCCACGGGTTCGAGAAGATAGTTGATATTTAAAGAGCGATGATCGATACACTTTTGCATCTCTTCAAGCTGATCATATGCCAAAAAATACTGCTCTTGATTTGAAACTATAAACATTTTACGACATAGTTTCGCATTTCTTTGCGCCGTTAGCTGAAAAAGGGAGTTATCGTCAAAAAGCTTTACGAATTGTTTAGGCATAAGCGTACGACTTATCGGCCAAAGTCTCGTACCGCTGCCGCCGCAGAGAATGATGTTTGTCATGAAATACTCTCTTTATGTAATTACTTATTATAACTAAGTTTATATTAAATATAACATAAATCGGATGTCTGTTGAAAGTTTTTATCGCCACGCCAAAATATTACCGCGCCAACTAAATATCGCCTGATCAATTGATTAAAATCAACTCTTTTTTAAAGCTCTTAGTTTATACTATCGCCAAAAAATAACGGGAGAAATTATTATGATTATTTCAAATTACATGAGAGATGAGCACAGAGCGTGCGATGAACTTTTTGCGGAGGCTGAAAGTGCCGTCATAAAAGGGGATTTCGATAAAGCTTTAGAACTTTTTGTTTCGTTTAGCGAAGATACGCTTAAACATTTTCAAAAAGAAGAGGAGATACTATTTCCGACATTTGAAGAGGTCACCGGCTCGACCGAAGGTCCTACAAATGTCATGAGATACGAACATGAGCAGATGAGAGAACTCATAGGTCAAATGGCAAAAGCCGCTGAAAAAAGAGATAAAGACGCATATCTAGGAATAGCCGAATCTTTAATGATTCTTCTTCAACAACACAATATGAAAGAAGAGCAGATGCTCTATGCGATGTGCGATAGAGTAATTCCGGTCGATAAAAAAGAGCAAACCGTTTCGGAGATGAAAAAAAGGTGAATCTAACGAAGATTTTACTTGACGCCACAGAGTTGGAACATCCAAAACCGTTTGAAAAAGCGGTTTTGATATTAAATGAGCTAGATGATAATAGCTATCTATATATGCTTCACAAAAGAGAGCCTCTCCCTCTTTTGGAATTGGCGAAAAATAGAGGTTTTACTTATGTCTTAAAAAAAGATAGCGACGATTTATGGCATATTCTCTTTACAAAAGATAAAGATATAAATCTTTTGGAGCTTTTAGATGTTTAATCAAGGAGGTCTCTCTCTCCAGCAGGCTCCGCCGATATCGGTCGTACTTCGTTTTTTTATAACCGGAGCTATCTTTGGAACCCTTTTGGCGGCTGCGCTTCTTTTTTTTAAAGAGAGAGTTTTTGATATATACTCGTATCAAGCCTTAATAATCACACATATTTTGACGCTTGGCGTAATGGCGTCGTTTATGATAGGAGCGCTTTTTCAAATGCTTCCCGTCATCGCCGGGATCGTGCTTGAAAATCCAAAGAAAAAGGCTCTTTTGACGCATCTTCTTTTTACGACGGGAGTTATTTTGCTTCTTGGAGCGTTTTATAGTTCAAATACAATTTTATATCTGCTTAGCGGATTTTTTCTAGGGGCTTCGCTTCTTTATATCTCTTCTATCATGATAATCAAGCTTTTTAGACTCCAAAATCACTCCCCTTCCTCAAAAGGTATGCTTCTTGCGCTCTTGTCGTTTTTAATTACTTTAATCGCAGCTTTGTATCTATTAAATATATTGGACGGTCTTTTTGAGGAGGCCGACTTTTTACTCTTTAAACAGACGCACTTCTCTTTTGGACTTTTTGGATGGATATCAATTTTAATAATCTCCATCTCCTTTCAAGTTATCGAAATGTTTTATGTAACGCCATCTTACGGGAAATTTATTTCAAAATATTTACCTCTTGGTATATTTTCGATTTTGATTTTAAAGAGCGTTTTATCTTTTTTTGGAGTAAACGGTATCTATTTTGAGATACCTCTCTTTTGTCTGCTCATTTACTACTCTTTTGCCACGCTTTTAAGACTTTATCGAAGAAAACGCCCTACTTCAGACGCCACGGTATGGTTTTGGAGATTTGCCATGATCTCTCTTATAATCTCGGTTTCAATCTTTACGATAGATCTTTTTATGCAAGTTGGCGATATAAAAAATATCGGCTATATATCGTTTATATTTTTTGTTCTAAGCGTACTTTTCGCGATGGTATATAAAATAGTTCCCTTTTTAGTCTGGTTTCATCTCTCAAACGAGGGATATTTAAAAGCTCCCATGATGTATGA
Source organism: Campylobacterales bacterium (assembly GCA_027081495.1). Taxonomy (GTDB): domain Bacteria; phylum Campylobacterota; class Campylobacteria; order Campylobacterales; family QNZT01; genus QNZT01. Next base: position 2,357 of record JALWKJ010000143.1, read on the forward strand.
GATAATCCACCCAAAAAGAGTAAAAATCAATTTTTATATTCATATTCTTCTTTTTACGGTTTTACTTTTATGCGTATATAACGCTAATTTTTTTATTTTGGCGTCGTCTCTTACGCTATTGTCGTTTGGATGGCTGCTGTATCATCTCATATACGCTTCTTATATCTATATAGATACGAAAAAAAACGGCGAAAAAATCTCTTGGGGATAATTGCCAAGAGATTTATCCCTTGCTCAAACTTTTTAACCAACTTTTGGATAAAATGTTTAAAATTTAGATTCAGGGGAAAACTTTTGATAACACTAAAAGAGGCTCTTGCACTTTCAAATGAAGAGATAGCGGCATTAAGAGAAGATTTAAAAAAAGAGATCAAAGCGAAAAAAGATCTCGGCGCTTATGTAGAACAACTAACAAATAGCGATATTTCCGAGTATTCAAACGGCATACCTATTGCAATCAAAGACAATATCCAGGTAAAAGGATGGAATGTCACATCGGCGTCGAATATCCTTCAAGGATATGTAGCGCCATACAACGCAACGGTCATAGATAAACTTATAGAACATAACCTAAGTCCCTTTGGGCGCACAAATATGGACGAATTTGCGATGGGAAGTTCGACAGAGAGCTCATTTTACGGCAAAACCCTAAATCCTCATGATCCAAACAGAGTTCCGGGAGGAAGCAGCGGAGGAAGCGCCGCAGCTGTTGCGGGAGGTATAGCCATAGCCGCGCTTGGAAGCGATACGGGAGGAAGTATCCGTCAACCGGCGGCATTTTGCGGATGCGTGGGAATGAAACCGACTTACGGAAAAGTAAGCCGTTACGGTCTTGGCGCATACTCAAGCTCGTTGGATCAAATTGGTCCTATAACTCAAAATGTCGAAGATGCAGCCATACTTTACGATATTATAGCAGGACATGAGAAAAAAGATTCAACAAGCATAAACACCCCTTGCGAAAAAGTAAGCGACAAAATAGATCCCGATAGAAAACTAACGATCGCGGTCATCGACAACTATCTTGACGAAGCGTCGAGTGAAGTTAAAAACGCGAATCTTGAAGCTATAAAAGCGCTTCAAGACGCCGGACATAAAATTATCCATAAAAATATGATAAATTCAAAATATGACATAGCGACCTATTACATCATAGCGACCGCGGAAGCGAGCGCAAACTTAAGTCGCTACGACGGTGTAAGATACGGCAATAGAGCCGATAACGCAAACTCGCTTAAAGAGATGTATATCAAAACAAGATCGCAAGGATTCGGAGAAGAGGTAAAAAGAAGAATTTTACTCGGAACTTTCGTTCTTAGCAGCGGTTATTACGATGCGTACTACATCCGCGCGCAAAAAGCGAGACATCTCATCAAACATCAGTATGAAGAGATCTTTAAAGAAGCGGATCTTATATTTATGCCCGTTAGCCCGACAACGGCTTTTGAATTTGGAAGCAAAAAAGATCC
>JALWKJ010000144.1 GCA_027081495.1 Campylobacterales bacterium
AAGGCGATTTAAATATCAACTGCGTTATGGACAGAGGAGACGAAATCTCGGAAGTCGCAAACGCTTTCAATCATGCCGTCGATGAGATAAAAAAACTCAACAACTCAAGAAAACTTTTTCTAAGAAATATCATGCATGAATTAAAAACTCCTATAACAAAAGGCATGATTTCGGCCGAAATGCTTGAAGATAGTAAACAAAAAACGAGATTGATATCTATATTTCAAAGGCTTGAGAGCCTTTTAAACGAATTTATAGCGATCGAACAGATAACGGTCGATGGAAGTTATCTCAATAAAAAGATATTTAGAATAATCGATATCATAGATGAAGCGATCGATATATCGCTAGTTGAGAAGAGATCCATCGAAATGACCATCCAAGAAGACATGCAGCTAAAAGTAGATTTTAAACTCTTTAGCATAGCCATAAAAAACATGATTGACAACGGTATAAAATACTCCATAGACAATAAAGTGCATATTTTTGCGGAAGACGACGGCATAGAATTTTTAAGTTTAGGAAAAAAACTAGAGCATGATTTGGCATATTATCTTGAACCTTTTACGCAAGGAAACGACAAAAAGACAAAAAGTTTCGGTCTTGGGTTATATATTGTTGACAGTATTTTAAAAGCTCATAAAATGGAACTTAGTTATACGCACAAAAACGGCTATAACATATTTAAGTTTAATAAAATAATGCCGATAATATAAAAAATATTTCAAAAAAAGGAAAATTTCGAAATGGCAACAGCATTTTTCCCTCTCTCATCATTCAAGACACTTATCTCTCATCATATTGCGCTTATTGAACGATTTGAAGATATAGAGCCGATTGAATTCTCCCTTTTGTTTTTGAAACTAGACGATTATGAAAATATAGAGATCAAAAAAAGTATTCAAATAGTTTTCAGAGACAGCGATATAATTTTCGATTATGATGAGAACTACATCATCCTTTTGCCCAAAACCGACTGGAACGGAGCGAATGAACTTCTTAACGGATTACAGGAGTTTTTAGATCAAAAGTTTTTAGATTCGATCGTCACATATCCCGACGACGGCAAGAATGCCGACGAACTTCTAAAAAGTTTTAAAAATGTCGTAAATAAATATTACGGAATCTCTTTGGATATAGAGTAAAATTTAGATAAAATATCCCTTGATCGTACTTGATTTAAAAAGGATATATCATGAAAGAGATCCTAGGCTTAAAAAAACTTCTTAAAATCTATATCGACACGGATGACAAATATGAAAACAAACCGCTTTGGCAAGAGATTTTAACAAGAGCCAAAAAAAACGGTTTAAACGGAGCTACCGTATATAAAAGCATAAGCGGTATAGGGCTTCACAGTCAAATAAAAAGCTATTCGGTTATCGCCCTCTCTCAATCTCTGCCTCTTGTTATAGAGATCATAGACGACAAGAAAAAGATAGATCTATTTTTAAAAACCGTCGATACGATCCTTGAGGAGGGTTTGGTAACGATGAGCGATGTAGAAGTTATTAGATACAAACACAAAAAAGCGGCGAAATGATAAACGCTACACTGTTATACATAGGCGTCGGCGGATTTTTCGGGGCTATGAGCAGATATCTTCTTTCTAGCGGCATTCAAAAATTTTTCGGAGGATTTTTTCCCGTCGGAACGCTGAGCGTAAATGTAATAGGCAGTTTTTTAATCGGGATTTTAGCTCTTTATTTTGAACAAATCGTAGCGCCTGAATATAAAGCGCTGTTTATAACGGGCTTTTTGGGAGCTCTTACTACATTTTCGACTTTTAGTTACGAAACAACGATGCTGATCGAGCAAAGCGCTTACTTCAAAGCCTTTTTAAATATCGTATTAAATCTATTCTTTAGCGTAGGCGCCACGATTTTAGCTATGATGATTTTTAAAAAATGGTTTTTATAAACTTATTTGCCGTACATAATAAAAAGTTTTTTTAATTTCTCTTCATCCTCGACCTCGACCCATCCGCCGTTTTTGTTGCAAATCCATTTTGATCCGTCATGAGAATAGTATTTCGTATCCACAGGCTTCTCTTTCGGGTATGTAACTACTTCCTGCCTGCCGTCGTTAAGCACTCTAACAATCGAATTGTCGGGGATATCTTCACAAATCGAAGCGTTCGCCTCGATTCTGACTCTATTTCCTATTTTACACCCTCCCATAATCGTAACCGAAGGCGATATATAACACTCGTCGCCGATAACGGGCGCTCCGAAATTTTTATCGTCGGTATGATTGACGGCGTTTATCGTAACATTATGAAATATAACGCAATCTTTTCCTATCTTTGCGGGTCCCGAAATAAATATAGCTTTTAAATCATGAGGCAAGCAGGGTTTACCGGCAAACTCGGTTACGATATTTACGCTGCTTGAATTTTCATACTGATAAGCATAATAGAGTATCGTTAAAAACTTTCTTTTTATACCGCCGCTTGCATTTGCCATTTTTTTTACTTCAAAAATTCCGCCAAGACTATTTACTAACGCTCTAGCTATCATTTATCACCTTTTCTTTTAATATCGTCGTAATTGTATAAAATATTAATGCAAAAAGTGTCTAAAATTACTAAAATACAAGCTCATGCCATGATCGTTTGCGGCTTCTATCACTTCGTCGTCGCGAATACTTCCTCCCGGTTCTATAACCGCTTTTACTCCCGCTTTCGCGGCTTCATCTATCGAGTCTCTAAAAGGGAAAAAAGCTTCGCTCGCCATAGCCGATCCCTCTACCGATAGATTTGACTGCCTGGCTTTTAAAAGCGCGCATTTCGCGGCATCGACTCTACTTGTCATACCCATACCGATAGCCGCCATCGCACCGTCTTTTACATATACTACACAGTTTGATTTCGTAAGCGCCGCGATTTTATAAGCGATTTCAAGATCTTTTAACTCTTTTGGAGTCGCCTCCTTTTTTGAAACGAGTTTCGCGTTTTTTACCTCCTCTTCTAAAACTCTATCGCTTTGTTGAAAAACAAAACCGCCCTCTATATGTTTAAAATCATATCTATCGTTTGCGACTTTTAGATACTCTCTTTGCTGAGTAAAGATTTTAATTCGTTTTTTATCTTTAAAAACCTCAAGAGCTTCGTTAGTAACATTTGCGGCAATAATAACTTCTATAAAGATTTCATTGATCTTTTGCGCAAGTTCTTTATCTAAAGTTCCGTTTATCGCGACCACTCCGCCAAAAGCGGATACCGGATCGCATTTTAGCGCAAGCTCGTAACTTTCAAGCAAATTTTCGCCGATTGCGAAACCGCAAGGGTTTGCATGTTTTATGATGGATACGGCGGGTTCTCTCATAAAAGACGCCGCAATTTTTACCGCGCCGTTTATATCCGTTAAGTTGTTAAAACTGGCTTCGCCTTTTAAAGCTTTAAAATTTTTACTAAAAAAATCTTCAAACTCATAAAGCGCGCCTTTTTGATGCGGGTTTTCGCCGTATCTCGTATCAAAAACTTTTTTCCCTACTATAAATCTGTTATCTCCAAAACCCTCTTTAAATCTCTCATTCATGTAATTTGCTATCATCGAGTCGTAAGCGGCCGTATGCTCATACGCTTTTATCATCATCTCTCTTCTAAATGAAAGAGTATTTCGATTCGATTTTAATCTTTCTATCACTTCGTCGTAATCGCCGCTGTCGGTTATCGTCAAAACCGAGGCGAAGTTTTTTGCCCCGCTTCTTACCATTGCGGGACCGCCGATGTCTATATTTTCAATTATTTCATCAAAATCATCCGTTTTTTCTATCGTACGCTTAAAAGGATATAGATTTACGCATATTATATCTATGGGTTTTATGCCCTGCTCTTGCGCGCATTTTATATGCTCAATGTTATCTCTTTTATGCAGTATGCCCCCATGAATGTAGGGATTTAGCGTTTTTACTCGACCGTCGAACATTTCCGGAAATTTAGTAACTTCACTGATTTCCAAAGCCTTCACGCCTTCACTTTTTAAAAGTTTATATGTGCCTCCGGTGGATATTATCTCGATTCCAAGATCCCGCAACCCTTTCGCAAACTCTACGATACCTCTTTTATCGCTAACGCTGATTAATGCTCTCAACTCTTTCCTTTTACTCTTATATTTATTATTTATTATATAAAAAAACGAATTAATATTTAACTTTTTTAGCCTTTTAAGAGCCTTTGGAATATCATTTCACAACTAAGCGCAAGGATAATATATGGATATCACGCATATTGATAAAGCCGTTTATGATTTTGTTAGCAGATCCTCGATCGATCTTGGGTATTTCCACCCTTATATAGTGGATTTCGCTATCGTTTTACCTATTTTAGCGCTCTTTTTTCACTTCATAAGCCTGCTTGCGGCTACAAGCGAAGGTGGCGGAAAAGAGTTCTTAAAAGCCGCGAATCTACTCTTTTTTATGGCGATTGTAGCGATTTTATTCGCATATATCACCGGCGTTAGTCAAGGAAGCGCCATAAGCGACACTCTCTCTCAGGAAGGAAGAGAGGTTTACAGCGCTCACGCCCAGCTTGGAAGGTATCTATTTATAGCCTTTATCCTGCTTTTCGTATTGAAAATCATCTCTTTATTCGTTAAAAAAGAGCCTCTTCGATATATTTTCGGAGGACTCTTTTTTATAGCTATCATCGTACTTTTATATCAAAATGTTCTTGGAAATTATCTAGTATTCGACTATGGCGCGGGAGTCGTATTAAGTCCGTATTAAACCTGCGCGCTAAAATCACAATCAATTCACGATTTTACTATATGATCGGGTAAAAAAGGATTGATCGTGAAAGATTTTATTATATTTTTCTTTACCTTAAGTATTTTTTACGGCTGCACTATCAATTCAAACCTCGACTACACTCGCAATATTAGCGACTTTGAAGTCAAAAAAATGGTAAAAGAGGTTCTATCTTCACAAAATACCATCGGCGCGGCGGGACTTATAACTTCCGACGGATTAAGCGAAATCGCGGAATGGAGTAAAACAAGAGACTTTTTTAACGACAGATATACCTGCCAAAACGACGGATACGCTTCAATCACTCTAAACGAGGGCGATTTTTCTTTGACATTTAGCGCAAACGAGAGTTTAAATATAAACTATTACGACTGCGCTTTTAAACCGTACTATTACGATCAAACGCGGCTAAACGGAGTTGTCGATATCACATTAAATCATGATCTTTACGACTATCAAAACAGACTTCTGGACTTTAGCGTAAGATATCTAAACACATATCTATACACCGATTTTGGAGAAATACGGATTAACGGAAGTATGGGAGTTCGCTATGATTACGACTATTATCAAAATCTTTTAAGCGTCCTTTTTTTGACAAATACCCTTTCGATCGAATCGGATACTTTTACAAATATCTCTCTTGATTTCACGATGAATACCGACAGCTATATATACGACTACAAATATAGCGGAACTCTTTACAACGAATATCTAGGAAAGCTCACATTTTTTACTCCGGTAAATCTCGTCGGATATAAAGATAAAAATCCATATTCGGGCAGATTCAAAATCCTAAACGACTATATCGACATTTTAGTTATCGTGCTTGACGACTACTATGTCGATATTATCGTGCGAGAAAAAAACAACGCGTTTAAAAAAAGAACTATCCACACTACATGGATAAATCTTGGACTCTAAAACTATTTTGATATAATCATACTTTACCGAATATGCCAAGTTGAATCCTCCAAAAGAGACGATTCTCGAACAACATCTACAACGGCAGGGTCAAAATTTGGGACAAATTTTGGGAACCCGCCGTGAAGCCGTTTGAGAGAATCGTCTCTTTTGGAGGATTCAATTATGAAATAAAAGCAAAGCGATACGAAAATCTGGAAGAAAAATTTGAAAAAAAAGCTATATTTGATACTTTTATTGATTCCACTCGCTCTTGCGGGAGAGAATTCGTTTAAATTTTTAAAGATTACCGGAAACAAAAAAGTTTCTACGGTAAATATCTATGAGAGTCTGGGACTTGAGATTCCAAGATGGTATCAGTTTTACAAAGAGAAAAAAGCTAAAATAAATCCCAAAATAGCAAATTCGCTATATGAATCTTTGGGGTTTTTCTACAAATCGCAAGGATTTTATCATGTGCAGCTTGAAAAATCGGAAAACAACACGACGATAACTTTCCAAATCAAAGAGAACAAACCGATTCTCGTCGATAAAGTTGAGATAAAAAGCGATTTTAATATCAAAAAATTTATAACTTTCAAAAAAAACGATAGATTTAAAACGACTAAATTCGTCGATATCAAAAAAAGAATCAAAGAGTATATGCTAAAAAAAGGTTACTGCAACTATCAACTTGACGCAAAAGCCTATATCGATATCAAAAAAAACCTTGCGAATCTAAAATTTTCGTTAAAATCAAACGCGCCTTGCCGTTTTGGAAACATCACTATCAATCCTCCCAAAGGGATATCTAAAAAAGTGGTTTACTCAAGACTTCTTTACAGAAGCGGCGATAAATATAGTCTCGATAAAATCAATAAAAGCTACAGCAGACTATCGGGTCTTGAAGCGTTTGACGCTATCGCGTTAAAAACGACAAAAGAGAAAAACTCGATCGACACCGATATAACACTATATAGAAAACAAAAACCGACTAGAAGGGAGATAGGTATAGGATATGAGACAAACTACGGTTTTAAGGCGTTTTTGCACTGGAACAGAAAGAATTTTACGGGCGATGCGAAAAAATTATCGTTTGATCTAAAATATTCGCAAAAAGAGAGATATATTCAAAATGAATTTTTCTGGCCGGCGTTTTTCAAAACGCCAGGTTTTGATCACTATTTTGACTTTAAGAACAGTTTTAGCTATTCTCGTCTGACCTACGAAAACTTTCAAGAACAAAAATATGCCGACAAACTCCATCTCTTGAACGATTACGACTGGTTTAGTATCGATCTGGGTATCGGAATAGAACAGATAAAAATCAAAAAGTTCAAAGATGTTTGCAATATCTCTTCGGGAAAATTTTTCATATTTTACCCTTTCGGTCAAATGATAGTCGATCTTAGAGACTCGAAGATAAATCCCAAAAAAGGTCTTTTTTTCAGCCAATATCTCGAAGGCGGACTTAAATATATACTTTCCGAAATCTCATTTATAAAAAGTATATCCGAAGCTAGAGCCATATATACGATAAACGACTTTACGATTGCGGCAAAAACGAAACTGGGGCTTTTAAAAGAGATCGATAACAAACTGCCTGAATCAAAACTTTTTTACGCCGGAGGAGCTTTTAGCAACCGCGCATACAGTTATAACGCATTAGGAGCGTTTGATGCAAAATGCGGGGAAATCGGCGGGCGAACGCTTCTTGACAACTCCGTGGAGATTATTCATCCCGTATATAAACAACTAGATTTTGCGCTTTTTTGGGATTCGACTCTCATAAGCGCGGATACGCTGAAATTTTCTCTCGATTTCAAACACGCCATAGGCGGCGGGATTAGATACAACACTATCATAGGTCCCGTTAAATTCGACATCGGATTTGATCTCGAAGATAAAAGCCGATACGCTATACATTTTCAGATTGGACAGTCGTTTTGAAAAAAAAGACGGTGCGGTTTCTTACTTTTATAGAGATTGTCATACTTCTAGCGGCGCTGACGCTTTTTGTACTTCAAAATCCAAACAGTTTGACGATTTTCGTAAACTACGCAACAAAAGAGTTGGGACTCTCGTATGAAGAAGTTTCCGGAAATCTTTTAAAAACGGTTACGCTGAAAAATATAAAATACAAAGGTAAAATCTTAACGCAAGAGGCGTCTATCGACTGGAATCTAAAAGCTCTTCTTGGAGCTAAACTAAAAATAGACGAAATCGTTATAAAAAAGTTAAATATTCCGCTTACGCAAAAGTGGATTTTGGATCTTTCCGAAAAATTTGCCGATAAAAAAGAGAATCGAATCGAAGAGATTCCCACTATAGAAATATCTCAAGTCATATTTTCCGCTCTCCCTTTTAAAGAAGAAAATATAAATATAAAAAGAGTGGAACTTCAGGCAAACGATATAAAAGGAGATCTCAGCGGAGTCGATATCGGTTTTTTCTCATTTTTGACTCAAAGCTCTCTTGCCGACATAACGGCTTTGGGCGAGATGAAAAGCGGTTCTTTGCATTTTAAAAAACTATGGCTTGAAAAAATCGATGTTCACAAATTAATCTCTATTATAAATAAAAGCGAAAAAAAAGCGAAAACGAAACAACACTTTATAAAAGAGTTCGTAGCCGACGAGTTAATAGCCTATACGGTCGCGCTAAATTTTCATAAATACAAAATCAAAAACAACGCTCTTACCATGAAAGAACTCTTTTCAAAAGATCTCGCAAACTTCAACGCAAAAGCCGTTTTTATCGACTCGACTACAAATATGTGGTCTTTGTCCTCTTCGGGATATCTTAAAAATAATAAACTCTATACAAAAGTGGATTTGAAATTAAACGACAAATATTTTAAACGATTCGTACCGTTTTTTGCTCATCAAAACATCAATCCGATCAAAATAGATTTAGAAGTCGATAAAAACGGACTAAGCGGAGACTTGGAGGCAAAAGCGAATAATCTTCTAATAGAAAAATACGCCTCTTTGAAAGCCTCTATACCCAAACTTCTCTCTCATGTCGATTTTGATTTCAATACTTTAAATATGAAAGGGGAAATTTTTGCAAAACTAGATACGAAATATACAAAAGAGGCGAATTTAAACGGATTTATCTACTATAACAAAAAAAACGGTTTTACTTATGACGGTACGCTTATTTTAGGTAAACTTCAATCTATAGACCAAAAAATCGAGATGCTTTTTAAAAACTCCGAGATAAAATTTAACGGCAATACGAAAAAGATAAAAGCGAACCTTCAAAGCGATTATCTAAACGCCGAATATGACGGAGAAAGTTATCTAAAAGAGAGTATTTATATAAAGTCAAAAACACTAAACCCGAAAATCCTCTCATATAAAATTCCTTTATCGCTAAAAAATCTAAATTTTTCATTTGACGCGAAAACGGTTATAAACTATAAAAAATTGACGCCTCTAAATATCAAATACAATATAAACTCAAACTTGATCGATGTAAACGCCACCGCTTCGATATCAAAATCAAAAAATCTGATAACTCATGCAACCGTAAATAGATCTAAAGACTCTATCTTGAAAAAACTTTATCCAAATCTCAAACAAAAAGCGCTTTTCCCGGCAGATGTTAAAATAAAAGTAAATAAGAAAATAAGTTTTATAGATTTAACGAGTTCAAATCTAAAAATAAAAGCCGATTTCGATCTAAATAGTACCGATTGCAATGTAAGCGCGAAAATCGCGAATCAAAATATATCGCTTTACGGAAATATCAAAAAAGATTGCACCCTTTTAATCGATACTCCATCCGTTCGCGAATTTCAAGATAGTTTGGCAAAACTCTATAAATTTAAAAAAATTCCGATAGACGCGGATCTCAAAATGGATTTGAAAATTAAAGATTTAAAAAACATTCAAGCAAAGATAGACGGAAAATGGTTTGTTTACGAATATAAACCAAATAAGTTTCTATTTGCGGAAAAATTTAAAGTAAACGCGCACTATCTAAATAAAAAACTGACGATTAAAAATTATCGTTTTAGCACATACCTCGACAGAGATAGAATCTTTTTCGCAAACAAAGAATCGGTATTTATCTTTGACAAAACACAGATAAAGACCGACTCTTTTATCGTTAACGATATGGCGAAAATCAGCGGACATTATAACTTTTTGCATAACAAAGCTATTTTAAAACTATTTACAAGAAACTATCACTACGACGATTTGGAAGGAGACTTTTACTTTGACGCGGCGGTAAATCTTTTTTCATCCGAAAAAAATATAAACATAGACGGAAGCATCACCGTAAACAGAGGTACGATCTCTTACGAGCCGAAAAAAGAGCATGATGTTCAAGATCAAGATATCATAATCATTCAGGATCAAAAAACTTCTTTTGCGCAAAACGACACTCTCTCAATAGATCTTTTTCTAAACACGAAAAAACCTATTTATTATAAAATTCCAAATACCGATTTAAAACTATCGGCGGATCTGAAAGTTTGGAAAGAGCCGCACAAAAATGTAGAACTTCTGGGTATGGTAAAACTCATAAGCGGCACGCACATACAAAATGAAAAAGAGTTTGAGATTCAACCCGGAGAGATTCTATTTGGCGGATCCATCTTAAATCCGTATCTTAACATTTCAGCCGTACACTTGAGCGATCCGTATAAAATATATGTAAACATAAACGGTCAACTCGACGCGCCGATTATAAACTTTAGCTCCACTCCTTACCTCACGCAAAGCGACATACTCTCGATTTTGCTTTTTAACTCTACTACCAAACAGCTTGTCAGCACAAACCAGGATAGTTCAAAAACCGCTATCTCCATGTTTGGAAATATCTTTGCGAAAGAGATCGTTCAAAACTTCGGCATAAAATTGGATAAACTCGTACTGACTACGACGCAAGAGGGAAAAATCGGAGTAGAGCTTGGTAAAAAGATCTCAAAAAAGGTGACTATTATCTATATAAACGATATCGTTCAAACCATAAAAATAAGATATAAACTAAGCGATCACTTTGAGAGCGATTTTATATTTAGCCCTGACAACAGCGGCATAGACATTATATATAAAGATGAGTACTGATGACAAAAAATCTCTTTTTTACGCTATTTTTTCTCTTTTTTCTAACAAGTTGCGGTGAAATAAATAGGGATTCTCCTAAAAATCCAAGCGCCGTAAACGAAAACATATATATAAACGCATATTTTTCACAAACAAGCGGCAATTATAACAAAGGAGGAGGTATAGACGAGTATCTTATAAAAGATATTTTAAACGCGCAAAAATCGATTCATCTTGCTATCTACTCTCTTAGCAACGACAGAATCCGCGACGCGCTTGTTAGGGCGTATGAAAACGGCGTCGATGTAAAGATATTTACCGACGATCGCGAATTTTTCAAAGAGGATATGAAAGTTTTAAAAAACGCCGGAATTTTTGTCGCAAACGATGAAAATACTAAAGCCTTGATGCATAACAAATTCATGATTATCGACGATTATATAACTTATACCGGCTCTTGCAACTATACTTATTACTCTTTTTACAGAAACAATGAAAATCTCGTCAAAATAAAAGGCTTTAAAATCGCCGCCGTTTTTGAAAAAGAGTTTGACGAACTTTTAAAAGGCGTCTATAAAGAGGGGGCGTATGTGGATAAAAATATCGAAATCTATTTTTCACCGGAAGACGATTTTCGCCAAAGATTAATCTCGCTAATCGAAAACGCGAAAGAGAAAATAGATTTTCTAGCTTTTGCCTTCACGGATAAAGCCATAGCCGACGCTCTGATAAAAAAAGCCGACAAGGGCGTTAAAATAAGAGGGGTTATGGACGAAAAACAAAACGATTATCAATCGGCCTCTTTATACGAATATCTAAAATCAAACAACATTTCGGTAAAGCTGGATAAAAATAAATTTACAATGCATGATAAAGTTTTTATAATAGACAGCACCGTCGTAACGGGATCGTATAACTTCACGAAAAAAGCAAACGATTTTAACAACGAAAACTCCATCGTCGTCCACAATGAAGAGTTTGAAAAATTATATGAAAAAGAGTTTGAAAAAATTTACTTTATGACCGATAAGTAAATAATCAAAACGCTTTTCCGCGGTATGCCTCTTTTTTCGCTTTGGCTATCTCAAGCGCGCAGAGAAATTTACTCTCAAGAGTCTGTTCGTCTTGATAGTTTCGCATATAATCCTGCAACGCTTCTACAAGTTCGCTTACGGCTTTTAACTGTTGTGTCAATATATCTTGATGCTGTAAAGCGACAAAAGTCTCTTCGTCAATCTCGATATCGAGTTTAAAAAGAAAATCGTTTACTTTTTGCATCGATTTTAAATTTAGCGTCGATATATCTTCTTGCACCGACTTTATATGCCCAAATATCTCGCCAAGCGCTTTATGAATTTGCAAAGACTCTTTTTGTGAAATTTCACATATATCCATATTGTCCGCCTTTAAATTAATATTGATATCGATATATCGACTAATTTACTTTTATCATAAATAGTGTAGAATATTTTATGAAATTTTTATATATGATCTTTTTATCATCGTTTCTTAGCGGGTGTATATATTTTAACGATACGGGCGTATCGTCGCATCTGTACGACGACTGTAAAGAGTACTATGACAATTGCGGAAATTACCGTAAAATATGCCCCAAAAACCTCATAGACTACTCACAAATAGGGAGTGACTTAACAAATTTGACAAATGAACAAAGCCAATGCCGTGAACCTGACACAAATACGAAATGAGAGACGAAAATGGCTGAAGTGGAAAAATATCGCCCCGCTTAGAGAAGCCCTAGAGGATCTTTTTTTTATAGAGTGCGATACTTTTATAGAAGATACGATAAAGATAAAAGCCAAATCTCCCTTATCTTCAAAAGCCAAAAAGCAAATTGAAAATCTCGCTTTTTCTTTAAGACCATGGAGAAAAGGACCTTTCGAGATTTTCGATATCTTTATCGATAGCGAATGGAATAGCGCCATAAAATACAACCTGCTCTCGCCCTATTTCGATCTTGAAGGGAAAATTATCGCGGATATCGGATGCAATAACGGTTACTATATGTTTCGCATGCTTGAAAACAGACCAAAAGAGATCGTGGGATTTGATCCCTCGCCTCTTTTTAAAACTCAGTTCGATTTTATAAATCACTTTGTAAAAAGCGATATAAAATATGAACTTTTAGGTATCGAGCATCTGGAATATTATGAAAAAAAGTTCGATACCGTCTTTTGTCTGGGTGTTCTTTATCATCGAAGCGATCCCGTAGGAGCGCTTAAATCTCTAAAAAAATCTCTAAACAAAAACGGAGAATTGTATCTTGACACCTTTTTTATAGACGGCAAAGAGGATATAGCGCTTACTCCCAAAAACAGATACTCCAAAATCCCCAATATATTTTTTATACCCACCGTAAACGCTTTGAAAAATTGGTGCTTTCGCGCGGGATTTAAAGATATCGAGATACTTGCAAGAAAAAAAACCCTTCCAAACGAACAGAGAAAAACCGACTGGATCGAAGGAGAAAGCCTTGAAAATTTTCTAGATCCACATAACAAAAATCTAACCGTAGAAGGCTACCCCGCTCCACAAAGGATATATATAAGAGCGTCGATATAAAATTTTTTCCTTTTTTGGCGATATATCCGTAACAATATAGGAGATCTTCATGAGCGAAACGAGCGAGACGGCAACACGAAACGATTTTGATCTTATTACGGAGACTCTTCAGACGCATATTCAAATCAAAGAGAACCACTCTTATGAACTACTCTCACATAAAAGCGGTTTCGCGAAAGTTTCACTAAATACGAAACTCACGGAGAAAATCGACGACACGAATTATGTTTATGAAGCTTCCATATTTTCATGCGCAAACTTCTGCGCAATGGCTGCCGTTAACACAAAAGGAAATCACCTCATAAGCGCAAAAGCCGAATTTCTCTCACCCGTTAAAACAACAGACAAAGAGGTGATTTTTGAAGCCGTCGCGACTACAAACAGCTCCGGAAAAAAACAGGTGAAAGTAGTTGCAACGGTAAACGACTTAATTGTTTTCGAAGGCAGTTTCATCACTCTTAAACTAGACGGTAAAAGTATCGTTAAATAGATTTAGATATAAAAATTTGATTACCGCTGGATTATTTGCTGTTTATCTAAATCTAATCCCAAAATTACATCACATTTACGGCTGCTTTGAGAAAAATATGGTAATATATTTTTGACTAGTTTCATATTGATATTTTAAATTGAAACATTATTTCTCATGATTATTTGTATATTTCTTATGTTAATATAAAAGTAGTTTATTAGTGTGATTTTGGTATATATGTTTAGGGTATAAATAGTTATGTTAAGTATTCCATTCCTCTCTTTAAGCAAAGGTAGGGGTCGAGATAGAAGTCTATTTATCATGATAGTTCAAAATAAACTATGGAACCCCTGTACCTTTAAAAAAAGTTGCCCAAAATATGTAAAAATAAAGGATTTATTTTTGAGAAAAAAATTCTCTGAGCGTTATAAGTTTGTAAAAGTTAGAGATACTTTTCAAATTGAAAGTATTGATGAGGGCTTGAAAAATAGGCTTTGGAATACAATTAGACTTTTTTATTTTGAACCAATTTGTAATGAAGGAATGGGATTTTTTGATGAAGAAACCCACTCCTTTGCAAAAAAGATTTATGATGTTTTTTTTAAGACACACGAAGAAATTGGTACTGAAGTATATCAATTTGAGAATGCTTTAAAAGAAAGATATTTTAAATTAATGTGGTTTGAAATTTATGATTTACTTGAATATATATCTGTTACTCATCATTGCAAAAAAACAAATAAAGATTTTCGTACTTCTGTCAATAGAGTTTTAGAAAATGAAATGTCAGAAAAAATTACGGGGTCGGAGTGCAACTATTAACTTTTAGTGCCAAAATAAGTTAAGATATACCGTTATACAAAGGAACATTAATGTTACAAAACGATTCAGAAGTTAGAAATATTACAAATGAAGATAAACAGAGAATTGAAGATTTTCTTCAAGGAGCAGTTTATTCATGGTGTAAAAATAATAAGGATAAATAGTTTGCACTAAGAGATTTAATGGGTGAAGATAATTTTCATTCGCAAGGCACACCAATGTTTGCACTCTATGAAAAACATAAAGATAAAGACAATACAACAGTGTTAGCAGGAAAAGATACAGGTTGGATTTTAAAGAAAGTTATAAAGAATGATAAAAGAACTTTTGATACTAAAAAAGAAGAAATGACACGAAAATATAAATGGGTAAAATTATCGAATAACAATCACTAGATGTTGACATTTTACTAAAAATTTAATATACTTCGGATATACATAAC
>JALWKJ010000145.1 GCA_027081495.1 Campylobacterales bacterium
GCCGTTATAATAACAGCGATAACTATATAAGCTGCGACCTTTGATACGGCTCTACTCAATCTCATATTACTCCCCCCTAAGTGGGTTTAATTAATTTATTAATTAATTATGTAAGTTAAATATTTTAATAAAGGAGTTAAAATTGAAAAGAATTTTATTAGCTGCCGCGGCGACTTCCGTTTTGTTCGCCGGCGGAGATGTTGAACCGCTTGTGGATTATGATACTCAAGATGTCAAACAAGCCGTTGAAGTAGTAAAAGAAGTTAAACCTGCACCGGTTCCCGCACCGGTCGTAACGCCGACACCCGCGCCGGTTCCCGTGATTCCTCCGGTTGTCGAGCCGAAAAATTGGTATGTAGGATTAGACGGTATGGGAGCGCAATTTGAGACGGATTCAGGTAAATGTAACGGACTTGGAGCGCTTGTCGCAAAATTGGGTTACGATTTTAACGATTACTTCGGAATCGAAGGGCGAGCCGGTTACGGCGTAATAGACGCCGACCACGATGCAGGCGGAAAATCGAAAATCAAGGAAAATTACGGACTTTACCTAAAGCCGATGCTTCCTTTAGGCGAAAGCGCGCATATTTTCGGACTTTTAGGTTATGCCAAAGCGAAAGTAGAAAGCACATGGGACTCTACGAGTACAAACGGTGCTCTTGCGGGCACTCTAAACGAATCGAGTCCTTCGTTTGGTCTGGGGTTAAATTATGATATAAACGACAGATGGAGCGTTGTCGCCGAAGGAGTAAGACTTCTTCATAAAGTAGATCATGTGTATGACATCAAAGGCGGCGGAACTAAATCCGAAAAAGATATCAACCTCGATACTTACGGTCTTGGTATAAACTATAAATTCTAAAATATAAACAAAAAGGAGGTTCTTGCCTCTTTTTGTTTAAAATCTAGCAAATCATGATAAATAAATTTACGGTAGCTTTTGTTCTTTTTCTTTTTGGCGCCGTTAGTATAAACGCTAACGCCAAAGGGTTAAAGGGGTGTTGTAAAGAGGAGATATCGGAGTATTTAGCATACGATTTTGATCAAAAGCTAATCTCGATCTATTCATCCTATAAAAACAAAGCTATTTGGGATATTCAAAATATTGAACAACTGATTCTTGCACTCGACGATCATGATTTAAACTACTCAAGTAAAAAGTATCATACGAAAGAGCTTAAAGCCATTTTGCGTAAACTGAAAAAAAATCTTGCTTCAAATATGCAAAAAGCGAAACTGGATATATTGGCGACGGATACATTTTTAGCTTTCTCAAAAGATCTTTATGAGGGTAAAATAGATTGGGAAAAATTTAAAACGACTATAGAGGAGATGAAAGAAAAAAATCTCATATGGGAAAAAAATCCTCAAAAAAAGAACTATATAAAAGATCTTCAAAAATCGTTGAGAAATCATTCTATAGGATATACCCTTCAAAATTATGTGCCAAAAGAGAAGGGATATAAAAGATTGATCAAAGCATATCACAAATTTGAAAAATTGAAATATCCGAAAATAGATTATTTAAAAGATATGAAAATAGGAGATTATGGATATGATGTTAGTCAACTTAAAAAATTTTTATATACTACGGGCGACTTGAAAGATGTTACGAAGGAATATCTCTCTTTTCCAAATTTCGACGAAAAACTAAAAAATGCGGTTTTGTCTTTTCAAAAACGCCACTATCTCAAACAAACGGGAATTTTTGACAAGGTAAACGCATATTATGCCAGAACCGCGACAAAAGAGAAATTGAAAAAAATAGCCTTAAATATCGAAAGATACAAGCTTTTTCCTCGCATAAGAAGCGATCTTTACATAACCGTAAATATTCCGGGCTTTTCATTGAAGTTTTTTCAAAGCGGCGAATTGGCGAAAGATATTTTCGTCGTGGTAGGCAGAGAAGATAGACCGACGCCTATTTTTAAGGATTATTTAGAGTATATCGTTCTCAATCCGACTTGGAGTATTCCTCAAAATCTGATGAAAAAAGATTATATCCCCCAACTCGTTAAAAATCCGAATTCCTTAAAACATGACGATATTTTTATTTATGACGAAAAGGGGAGGATTGATCCAAAAAGCGTTGATTGGAGTAAGTATCTGGATTATGAGGGAGAAATTCCATACAAAATGGTACAAAAAGCGGGCGCAAAAAATGTACTTGGCGAAATGAAGTTTATATTTCCAAACAAGTACAATGTATATCTTCATGATACGGACGCTAGAGATTTAACGATTAGACGATACAGACTTTTTAGTTCAGGCTGTATCAGACTCTCGGATCCATATGCGCTTCTTGGTCTTTTGGCTCCTTATACCGGCTATGATATATATAAACTCATGAAAATGATTAGACAAAAACGCACGAGAAAGATAAAATTGCTTAAAAAAATACCTATCCACATAAGATATTTAACTGTTTTTGTCGATGAAAACGACAATGTCAACTTTAGGAAAGATTTTTACGGATACGACAAGCTCCAAGAGAGTATCGCAAATTGAGTCCTTTGAAAAATGATGCTTCTCTCAAACGGCTTCACGGCGGGTTCCCCAAAATTTGTCCCAAATTTTGACCCTGCCGTTGCAGATGTTGTTCGAGAATCATATTTTTCAAAGGACTCAATCAAGCTTAAGGTTTTAATTCCGTAAGTAATTTATCGTAAACTTCGCTCATTGTCTCAAAGTCGTCTCTTTTTTTCGCTTTTGTTTTTGAAATCTCGGCTTTCATTATCCTCGTAAGGTCATTTAGTCTTCTTTGGACTTCTCTTTTACAGCCCGTTTTATTTTGTTCTAAACAAATTTCTATCATTTTTATGAGTTGCGGCAATAAAGAAGCCGTCATTTTGGTATAAAGATCGCTGTAAGCTCTTTTTTCTATAAAATTTTTAAAAGTTTTTTGTTGATCTCGGCTTAATTCCCACATCTGGGAAATGTATGCGACTTGATTGTTTATATTGTCGTGTTTTTGATGTTTGATGATCTCTCTTTTCTTATTTATCTTTTCAAGCGCTTTGTGCTCTTTGGTCTTTTTTATTTTAAGTATGTTTTTATTTTGTTCTCTCTTTTTTTTATAGTGCAGCGATACGACGACCGTCAGATAGATAAAAAGCGCGATTATGAGGCTAAATGTAAGAATCGAGTCTAAAAACGGCAAGATTACCGAAGCGGCAAAAACTCCCGCTAAAAAGTAGTTTGCCCTGGTATCTATTCTCATTTTTATCCTTTAAATTCCGCCGCGATCTCTTTTGTTTCTGTTTTCTTTCTCAAAAATATAAGTATTTAGAGCATTGATATAGGCTTTTGCGCTTGCTATCATAGTATCTATACTAAGTCCATGTCCCGTAAAAACGGGAAGCGCATGATCAAAACTCACTTTAACGGTTACTTTAGCAAGAGCGTCTTTTCCTTTTGTTACCGCCGTAACTTTATAATCTTTAAGCTCTCCGTTAATATCGGATATTCTGTCAATCGTTTTAAAAATCGCGTCCATCGTGCCGTTTCCGATTCCGGCGTCCGTTATCTCTTTTTCTTTGTAACGGATACTCATAGCCGCGCTCGGTACTCCGGTCATACAATCGCTGATTTGAAGATTGACAAGTTCAAACGCTTTAGGAATTTTGATTATTTCATCTGAAATAATCGCTCTTAAATCATCGTCGAAAATCTCTTTTTTCTTATCCGCCAAAAGCTTAAATCTTCCAAACGACTGGTCTAGTTCCTCTTTTGAAAGCCGATATCCTAGAGATTCTATCTTTTCTTTAAAGGCGTGACGACCGGACAATTTACCCAAAACTATGGTATTTGCGTTATTAAGACCGATATCTTCCGGTTTTATGATTTCGTAAGTCTCTTGATGTTTTAAAACGCCGTCTTGATGTATGCCGCTTTCATGAGCAAAAGCGTTTTTACCGACTATCGCTTTGTTCGGTTGGGGGACTATACCGGTTATATTCGCGATAAGCCGGCTCATGGGATATATCTCTTTTGTATTTATGTTGGTATCGAGTCCCTTGAAAAAATCGGCTCTTGTTTTAAGAGCCATTACGATCTCTTCCATAGCGGCGTTGCCGGCTCTTTCCCCAAGACCGTTCACGGTGCACTCGATCTGTCTGGCGCCGTTTTGTATGCATTCGAGCGAATTGGCTACGGCAAGGCCGAGGTCGTTATGACAGTGTACGGACAAAATAGCTCTATTTGAAACAAAATCGTGTAGTTCCTTGATCATTTTACCCATTTCCGCGGGGAGTCTGTATCCTACCGTATCGGGTATATTTAGCGTTGTAGCGCCCGCTTCGATAACGGCGTCGAGTATCTCTTTTAAAAAACTCATCTCGCTTCTGCCCGCATCTTCGCAGCTAAACTCTACATCGTCCGTAAATGTTTTTGCGTATGAAACGGCTTCAACGGCTTTTTGTATAACTTGATCGGGAGACATTTTGAGTTTATACTTCATGTGTATCGCGCTTGTAGCTATAAAAGTATGGATTCTTTTGTGTTTTGCATGCGCTATGGCGTCGCCCGCGGCTTTTATATCTCTTCCAAGAGCTCTTGCGAGCGAGCAGACGGTCGATGTTTCAATCACTTTCGAAATGTTCTCTATCGCTTCAAAATCTCCGACGCTAGCGGCCGCAAATCCCGCTTCGATAATATCTACATTTAATTTTTGAAGTCCTATGGCTATTTGTATCTTCTCTTCGATATTCATAGAAGCGCCGGGACTTTGCTCTCCGTCTCTAAGTGTCGTGTCAAAAATTTTTACTATTTCTTTATTCATTTTTTCGGTTTGTCGTCTTTGTTCTCTTCTTCGTCGTTTTGAGGCGTATCGGGTTTTTTCTCTTTCTCTTTTTCCTCTTCTTTGCTTTTTGCTTCAAAGATATCGTCGTTTGGTTCTTCGTGTCCGGTGAGTCTGCTTTTTAAGTTATGCTTCTTTTCATATTTTTGTATAATTTCAACTACTCTTTTACCTTCAATCGTTTCGGTCTCGTAAAGAGATTTTACCATCTCTTCTATAGCCCCTTTGTACTCTTTTAAAGTTTGAAGAACCAGTTTGTATCTCTCTTCTAGTAACAGTTTGACATACTCGTCAACTTTTTCCGCCATTTTTGAGCTATACTCTTTTGTCGTTCCGCCTTGAAGGAATGTGCTTCTTTGCTTCTCTAAAACCATAAGTCCCGCAACATCGCTCATGCCGTAAAGTCCTACCATGGCTTTTGCTATATCGGTCGCTCGCTCAAGATCGTTTCCGGCACCCGTCGAAATTTCGCCTATAAATACTTCTTCGGCGGCTCTACCGCCTAAAAGTACATCTATTTCGGCTATGAGTTCATGTTTTTGCATGAGATACTTATTTTCTTCGGGAGTATTTAGCGTATAACCTAAAGCCGCCAAACCTCTTGGCACTATAGAGACTTTCGATACTTTCTTCGCGCCTTTGGTAGTTTCCGCGATCAGCGCGTGACCGCTTTCATGATAAGCGACGATTCTCTTCTCTTTGGGATTTATCCGTCTGCTTTTTTTCTCGAGTCCCGCTATGGCTCTTTCAACAGCTTCATAAAAATCTTTTTGCTCTACTTCCATTTTATTTGCCCGACCGGCAAGAAGCGCGGCTTCATTGACGATATTCGCCAGATCGGCTCCCGCGAGTCCCGCGGTTAGTCTTGCGATCTCTTCAAGATCAACATTTTCCGAAATTTTTATCTTTTCGATATGAACTTTTAGTATTTGTACTCTTCCTTTAAAATCGGGCTTATCGACAAGTACTTGCCGATCAAAACGCCCGGGTCTAAGAAGCGCGGCGTCAAGGACTTCGGGTCTGTTTGTAGCCGCCAATACTATAACGGGAGATTGATCCGAACTAAATCCGTCCATTTCCGCCAAAAGTTGGTTTAGCGTCTGTTCTCTCTCGTCGTTTCCTCCCATCATGCCGCTGGCCGCTCTGCTTTTTCCTATGGCGTCTATTTCATCGATAAAGATTATCGAGGGAGCCTCTTTTTTTGCATTGTCGAAGAGATCTCTTACTCTGCTTGCGCCGACGCCTACGAACATCTCGATGAAACTCGAGCCTGAAACCGAGAAAAACGGAACATCGGCTTCCCCCGCGACCGCTTTGGCAAGAAGCGTTTTACCCGTACCGGGAGGTCCTACAAGCAAAACCCCTTTTGGGATTTGCGCTCCAAGGTTCATATACCTTTCGGGATATTTTAGAAAATCGACAATCTCTTTTACTTCCTCTTTCGCCTCTTGTACTCCCGCGACATCGTCGAATTTGACTTTCGGCTTTTCGGAATTGACAAGTTTTTTACTGCTGCCCATTCCCAAAATTCCGCCGCCCATATTTTTTTGCATACGGCTGGTAAGGAGTATCCATATGCCGAAAAAGATAAAGATCGGTATGATCCATGAAAAAAGAATCTCCGTAAACCAATTTGTTTCGTTATATCCGCCGTAAGGAATTTTTTTCTTATCCAAAAGAGGAACGAGGGTATTATCTTCACCCACTTTTTTCACATAGTAGATAGTTCTTAAACCGTTGTTTTCAGATACGGCTTTTATCATCGTGTGACCGATGGCGACATAGTTTATCTTTCCCTGTCGTATTAACTCTTTGAGTTCATAGTAGTTTATGTTTTTTGTAGCAGCTTGCGTGAAACCCTGAGAACCGTCACCGCTCATTCCATCCATCGGCTCTACCATCGTTTTAAATAACAGTATGATAAGTACTGAAAAAATGGCAAAAATAATCAGAGGATTTTGGTTGAAAAAGTTATTGTTTTTGTCATTTTTGTTATCTTGCGACATCTATTTCCTTTTTAATACGAGTGTATGCCACTCTTTGTTGTGCATATTTTCAATAAGCTCAAAATCTTTGAATTTATCTATTATGTTGTCAATATACTTGTTTATTATACCTGATAGAATTAAAATTCCACCAAATTTTACAGACTTTTTCAAATCTTTGGCTATCATTAAAAGTATATCCGCGATAATATTTGCCGTTACGACATCGTAACGATTATTCGCATTGTTTACCGACCCTATCCAGCATTCGTTAAATTCGACGCCGTTTATCGTAAAATTTTCTTTCGCGCTATCTACGGCTATTTCATCCGTATCGCAAATATCGACTTTTGCGCCCAGTTTTGCGGCGCAGATACCCAAAATCCCGCTTCCCGAGCCTACATCTAGCAAGGCATCGCCTTTTTTCGTATATCTTTCTATCGCTTTTATACAAGAGTTTGTACTCTCATGATGTCCCGAACCAAACGCCAAAGCCGGATTTATAACGACATCTATAAAATCTTGTTTGGGATTTTCCCATTGCGGTCTTATATAAAACTTTCCTATTTTAACAGGCTGTATGGAGTTTTTATATTTGTTGATCCAGTCTTCGTTTTTCTCTTTTGTGAGTTTGGTTTTCGTTTGTATATTTAGTTTTTTTGAAAGTTGCCTGATCGCCCATTCTATATCGTCGAGAGGTTCGCTCTGTCTTGCGATAAGCGAACCGTCTTTTTCTTCGACGGCATTTTGCAGCAGTTCTAAAAGAAGTTCATTGAAGATTTCAATATGGGATTTCGGTGTGACGATAAGTTGATAATAATATTCGTTCATTGTGTCCTGTTGTAAATTATAAAACTGCCTCCAGTTTCTCTTTTAGTACTTGAGGTGTAAAAGGTTTTACTATATAATTGTTTACACCCGCTTTAAGAGCGGTAATTACTTCCGCCTTTCCACCTTCGGTTGTTACCATAATAATCGGCATGTCCGCATATTTTTCTTCGGCTCTTACTTTTTGTACGAGTTCAAGACCGTTCATCTCAGGCATATTCCAGTCTGTTACAAGTATATCTATATCGCTGTTTTTAGTCATGACATCCCACGCTTTTGCGCCGTCTTCGGCTTCAAGAATCTCTTTGTGCCCTAATCTTCCAAGTGTGTTTTTAATAATTCTTCTCATTGTCGAACTGTCATCTACTACTAAAAATTTCATCTCTTTCCTTTTAAATATTATTATCTAAGTCGCGATTTTGAAAGCCTCTTTTAAATCTAAAGTACCTTCATAAAATGCTTTTCCTACTATTACTCCCGATATTTTATTTGTGCTTTTAAGCGCTTTAATATCGTTTAAATCCCTAACCCCTCCGCTTGCGATGGTATCGAGATTACAGGCGTTTGCAATTTGTAGAGTAAAGTCGATATTTACGCCGCTTAGCGTTCCGTCTTTACTCACATCGGTACAGATAATCGCTTTAACGCCCGCTTTGGCAAACTCATATGCCAAATCAGTGGCTTTAATCGTCGATTTTTCGGCCCAGCCTTCTACCGCTACATATCCGTCTATCGCATCGATGCCGACCGCGATAGGATATTTTTGCGCGACTTCCTTGACAAAATCGGCATTTTTTAAAGCGACTGAACCTAAAATTATTCGATCGATTCCAAGGTCAATATATCGTTTGATTGTATCTTCGTCTCGGATTCCACCGCCAAGCTCTATCTCTATATCGCACATTTGACGAATTTTTTTAATTTGTTCGATATTTTTCGGTTCACCGGCAAACGCACCGTTTAAATCAACCAAATGAAGCCACTTCGAGCCCATCTCTTCAAATTTTTTCGCAAGCTCCCATGGCTGGTCGCTGTAAATTTTCGCACTCTCCATAACGCCTTTTGTAAGGCGTACCGCTTTTCCGTCTTTTAGATCTATCGCAGGTAAAATATCCATGTTTATATTCCCATAAAATTTTTTAGTATTAAAAGCCCGTTATCATGTGATTTTTCCGGGTGAGGTTGAAAGCCGTAAATGTTTTCATTATATATAGCGGAAGCAAAATCGTATCCGTAGTAGCTCTCTCCCGAGATATATTTTTCATCGCATTTTGCATGATAGCTATGTACGAAATAGAGATAAAAGGCGTCGTCGAGTCCGCTAAAAAGAGAAATTCTTTTTTTTATGAAAAGCTCGTTCCATCCCATATGCGGGATTTTAAGATTTGTTTGAAATTTTGTTTTGTCAAATTTAACAACCGAGCCCGGAATCAGACAAAGCCCTTTGTGATCGCCAAACTCGGATGAGCTTTCAAGCAGCAGCTGCATACCCAAACAGATACCGAGAATCGGTTTACCGCTTTGCGCAAAGGAGATTATCGATTCATCCATACCGTTCGCTCTTAAATGCTCCATAGCGTCGCCGAACGCCCCGACACCCGGAAGTATAATTTTATCAAAGCGTTTTATTTTTTCGGGATCGCCGATAATTTCGGCTTTTTCGCCTATTTTGTCGCAAGCGTTTTTCACACTTGCCAGATTTCCCATATTATAATCAATTATCGCCGTCATACTTTTTTATTTCCTTTGATATACCGGTTTTAAAAATTTCCGTATAAGATTTATTTTGCGGTAGTTTTTCACCCATTATAGTAAGATTGTTTAGATAATCCTCAAGTGTGACATTCCCTTTTAACAGCTCATACTTAAGATAGAGCCAATAAGTGTTTAAAACATCGCTTTCGCAATATTCTTTAATCTCTTTAATTTTATTTTCATAAAAAAGAGTATGAACTTGATCGCCGCTTATATCGAATTTTCCCGGAATTTGCGCCATATTGCATAAAAGATCCAGTTTCAATCCTCTAACGGCTCCAAACTCGCTTATATGATCCATTAGATCGACATGAAATCTATCGCTGAAACGATAGCGGTAATTGTCCCATTTGCTTTTGTTGAGAGTTTTGTTGTCTTTGTCGTAAAATGCGGGACAAGAAAGATTGTATTTTAAAGCTCTTATCATCAGCATCGGAATATCGAAATTTCTACCGTTGAAACTTACGAGTTTCGGATTGTGCCTGTCGATGAAGGATAAAAAACTCGAAAGCATTTCGTTTTCGTTTTTACCTTCTATCGAGCTTACTTTTTCAAAAGAGCCGAAATCATTGGCGATAACGGCGGAAATCGCTACTACTTTATGAAAAGGAACGGGCAGGAAAGAGCTTCCCGTCTTCTCTTCCCAAAGCTCAAACGCTTCGTTCGTAACGCTTATATCGTCGCCCTCAAGGTGAAGTTGCGAGCGAATTAGATCGGTATCGGGGATTGTTTCGCAATCGAATATGCATATCATGTATAGCCTTGGAAGTTTTACGGGCTATTATACCAAAAGAGTATAAATTGAGTAAGCCAAAGAGGATTGCTATCTCTTCGGCTTTTGAAGTTATCGATAGTCTTTATCGCCTCTTTTTACTTTTCTGCTAAATTCCGTCGATCCTCCGGCGGCCAACAGTTTTGCCTGTCCTATCCAATCTTCTCTTAGCACTCTTCCTTTAAATACAAGGTAGTTGTCTATCCATTTCGCGTTTTCGGATGTCCACGCGGCAATTTGATCAAAGTGAAAAATTCCAAGTTCGTTTAAAGCTTCCTCAATCTTAAGACCTATGCCGCTGATCTCTTTTAAGTCATCGGGAAAACCGTTTCTAGGCGCCGGTAAAATTTGAGGTCTTTCTCCATCGATATTTTCGACATTCGTTTTTTGAAACGCCTGCATAAGTTCGGAGGCTTTTTCTTGATCTTTTTGCTCTTGTAAACTAGCGCTTAGTTTCGATTCCTCATTCTCCGCCGTCGCAACGAAATTTTTCGAATCTTCATTCTCATAATCATGCAACTTTTGAGTTTGACCTCTTAGCTGCGCGTTTAGTTCGTCTTTATCGTCGCATTTACTTATTTTACCAAGTAGATATCCTATGATCGCGCCTATGATAGCGGCGATCAAAAGACACAGTATCATCTCCGTCGCAAGCGTTAATAATTTATCCATATTTTACTCCTTATTATTTTATTACTCTAAATTCAACTCTTCGGTTGATCTGTTTATGTGCCGGCGTATCGTTTTTTACAAGCGGTCTGCTCTCTCCGTAACCTATCGCTACGAGTCTTTTTGCTTTAATACCTTTTTTTACAAGATATCGTTTAATGGCATTCGCTCTTTTTTGACTGAGTTTGAGATTGTTCTCTTTCGTGCCGTCGGAATCCGTATGACCCGCTATTTTAACTCTTATATCCGGATATTTTTTCAAAACGGCGTAAACTTGATTGATAAGTCTTTTACTTTTTGGCGTAAGTTCGTCTTTTGCATAAATGAATTCAACGGGTTTTGATCGCAAGACTCTGTCTAGTTGAGCCTGAGCTCTGGCTCTATCTCTTCTTTGTTTCGCTTTTTTGCGTTGAAGAGTTTTTTGATCCATCTCTTTTTTTTGTTTTTCTTCTATTTTATCGGCGTCTTTTGATTGGATCGGTTTTATATCTACGATTTTCGGCTGCTGTATGGGAGTTTGTTTCTCTTCTATCATTACTAGATTCGTTACTTCCAGATCACCGATGTTAGACGCTTTTTGAGAGATGTTTTTCTTTATGTCGGAACTATTGACGATACCGTCGATGGTCATCTTTTTGTCATGATATTCTATATATCCGTTTTTAAAGTTCGCGAAATCTTTTGACATCTCTTCAATCGCTTTAAAAAGTTTTGGATTATGGGCGTCTTTATCTATGATAATCGTTCCTCTTTTTACTTCACTGCCGACGCTTTTAAGAGTTTGCATAAGTCGGTGAACTTTTTGTTGCGAAGGAAAAACACCGGATAATTTGACAATGTCACCGTCTTTGACGATTTTAAGAGTCAAGTCTTTTGTTTGTGTTTTGTCTATTTCCACGACTTGTTCTTTTTGGTTATTTTTTGTCTCTTGTTCGATGACTACGGGTTTTGCGGTAGTTGATATTATCTCATCTTGCATACTTTGTAATTTACTCCAAATACAAAATATTATAAAAAATAGTAGCAGCCATATCCATAGCCACATCCATTGACGACGAGTCATTTTAACTCCTTTTTGTTTAAGATTTTTCGATTATAGCCTATTGTAATTTAAAGGCACAAAAGATATTGACTTTTAAAAAATTTTTTACAAATATATTCAATATTATGGTTGTTTTATATAAAAGGTAAAAAAGTTAGAAGAGAATGCGCCGTCTCCGATTTTTTTATATTGGATAGAGGCGCCGGCAAAATTTTTAGCCTCTTGATACAAAAGACCAAGGGCGTACCTGCTTTCGAGATTTGAACTTTCAGCAAGTTTAGCAAGCTCTAAAAGTGCGATCGCGTTTGCATGATGTCCGCTTGCGATTGCAGAAACCGCCGCTAAAAAGAGCGTATGAGTATCGTTTTGTTTGCAGGAATCTATAAGAGTATTGTATAGTTTATATGAGAGATCCGGTTTTTTGCTATAAAGAGCGGTCAGCGCCATGGTTTGTTTAAAAGCGATTTGATTTTGGTATCTGTTTTGATTTTTTTGAAGTTTATCTAAAAGCATATGGGAAATTCCCGCGATATTTAACATAGAAAGATAAAGTTCTCTTGGAAGCGTTCCTCCAAAATATAAAGCTTTCGTATCTAGTCTGGAATTTGTTAAAATCAACTGAATCTCTTTCGCGTACTCTTTGATATTTTTTTTCTCATGATGGGCGTCGAGATAGAGAATGTTTGCGACGATTTCTCTTGGAAGAAGTTTTTTTAAAGCTTCTGACGCCTCTTTGTATGCGTCTCGTTCGGCTCGATCATATGCAAATATTATATCTATAACGGTATCGAATGGATGTTTGTCGGCTTGAAGATATCCGTCGGGCATAGAGAGATTTTCTTTGGCGATATTAATAAGAGCGGTTATGCGTTTTTTATACTCTTGATCTTTTTCAAGTGAGAGAAGAGTGTATATTTGATCGAGATTATCGATTGAGGCGTCTTTATTGATGAGATAAGCGCAAAAAGATTTAAAAATCGACGCTTCAAAAAGAGTATTGTCAAGCGCTTGGCTTTTGGAAAAAGATTTATAAGCTTCTTTAAATTTAAACATTCTAGCATATGTAAGACCGAGATTATAATGAAGCACGCTATCCCATGGGTATCTTTTAACGGCGTCTTTAAATACGGCATGAGCGTCATATAGCCTGCTTCGAAGCGTTAGCTCTATGGCTTTTGCGATTTCTATATCGGCTTGCGCGATATTTTTACTGTGATTTAAATATTTGAGTGCGGAAGAAGTTTTGTCTATATCTATCTTTTTCGCGCCTTTTTTAATATTTGAAAATCCTTCATTATAAAGAGAGAGTTTAAACGGAGCATAATAAAATAGAAGTGAAAATTTATAAAATTTATTTAAAAACAACTCTTTTTTAAACCTTTCCTGTGCGGCTAAAGGATCAAAGAGCGATCGTTTGAGCATGACTTTTATGGGATAGACTTCCGTGGAGTTT
The DNA here is from genome assembly GCA_027081495.1 of Campylobacterales bacterium. Lineage (GTDB taxonomy): Bacteria > Campylobacterota > Campylobacteria > Campylobacterales > QNZT01 > QNZT01. The sequence continues at coordinate 13,303 of JALWKJ010000145.1, forward strand.
GTATCTTTTTGTTCCATCTCTTCGAGGATATTTGCGCTTTTTTTTAAGTTGCCGAGTCTATTTTGAACAAGAGCCATGGCGATATTCGCTTTGAGGGTATGGTCTTTTATATCTATGGCTTTTTGAAGATAATCGGCGGAGATTTCATATTCTCCTATGTTAGCGTAAAGAAGTCCCAGCGTAAAAAAGTTTTTTGAGTCGTCGGCTTTTTCAAGCATGTTTATAGCGTTTTGCAGACTTTCGTAAGAAGCGTAAATTTTTGATCCTATAAAAAATTCTCCTTGGCGATAATAGTCGGAAGTAGGGTGGTTAATACTGACGATAGTTTCTATATAGGCGTTTTGATAATAGTTCAAAAGCGTCTCATAATAGGAAAAAAGCGGCGAATCTTTTTTATAGGGGAGGTATCTTTTTGCCGTTTGTAGATATTTTTCAAACAGTTCTTTATTTTTTAAATTAAAAGCGCATGCGGCTGAATTAAGAGCGCTTTCACATCTTAGAGATTTATCTAAAGAAGCTTTATCGAAGGCTTTGATAGCTTGCGTAAAATTTCCGTCTTTGAGTTTAGCGACTCCTATATTGAAAAAAGAGAGAGCCTGATTGTATCGGGCGATTTTTTCATAAATTTTCAAAGCCTCTTCGTTTTTACCCTCTTTATAAAGCTTTGAGGCTTTCGCGAGCCATTGTCTTACTTTGATATTTTCCTTTTTTTGACTCTCTTTTTGCGTAATCTTTTCAACAATTTGCGTGGCGTTTACCTCTTGTTGAGGTTCGTCTTCCTTTTTTGAGTAGAGATAAAATAGTATCGCGCTTAAAACGACGATTGCCGTGATGAGAAAAATAATCAGCAGATATATAAGTTTGTTATTTTGCTCGGCATTTAATTTTTCCTCGGTTTCTTCGGCGACATCGAGCAGATCTTCTTCGTCTAAATCATCGTCTTCGAGACTTAAAAACTCTTCATCCGCCATAAATATCGCTCATTTAATTTATATATTTCTCAAGTACTGCCGGAATTTCGATACCGCCGTCTTCTCTTTGGTAATTTTCCATAATGGCTATGATAGTTCTTCCGATAGCCAAAGATGAACCGTTTAAAGTATGCGTAAAAATATTTTTCTTTCCGTTTTTGTATCTGATTTTCGCTCTTCTTGATTGAAAAGCTCTCGTATTTGATATGGAGCTTATCTCTCTGTATCTGTTTTGTCCCGGAAGCCAAACTTCTAAATCGATCGTTTTTGCCGCTGAAAATCCTAAATCTCCTCCGCAAAGCATCACTTGTCTATGCGGTAATCCCAATGATTTTAAAAGATCGCTCGCACACTCGATCATCTCTTCAAACAGCTTTTCGCTCTGTTGTTGCGTCGTGATTGAAACAAGCTCCACTTTTCCGAACTGGTGTTGTCTTATCATCCCTCTAGTGTCTCTTCCCGCGCTTCCGGCTTCTTTTCTAAAACATGAAGTGTATGATGTTAGTTTCAAAGGCAATTCGTCCTCAGTTAGTATTTCATCTCTAAAAAGATTTGTAAGAGGAACTTCCGCCGTTGGAATGAGGTAGAGAGATTCGTTTTCTATTTTAAAAAGATCATCTTCAAATTTTGGAAGTTGACCCGTTCCAAAAAGCGACTCTTTATTAACCAAGTAGGGTACGCTTACTTCTTTGAAACCTCTTTTTTCGTTAAATTCCAAC
>JALWKJ010000146.1 GCA_027081495.1 Campylobacterales bacterium
GGGTATAATTCCACGGAGTCTGAGGCGATGGCTTCCTAGCCATCTGACACTAAATTTCAGGAGAAATTGTAGAGTGTCAGATTAAGTATTGGCTAGTACATCTTGCTATAGGTTTGAAGTAAGCTTTTTGTTTTTCAACCAAAAGATCGATGCTGTCGCTGTTCATGTGAACCTGCAAAGCGTTTTCGCTCAAATCGTTAATAACTTTTTTGAGCCGTTTTATAGTAAGCGGCAATCCCGTAAACTCGTTTTTTAAAAGTTTTATCATTTTATCGTTTGAGCCCAAAGCCTTTGGGATATAGCGTTGTAAAATAGGCAGTATATCTTTTACGCCGTTGAAATTTTCGATATATGTCGTTCCAAGACCCTCTATGATAGCGCTTACTCTAAGCATATAAATCGCTTCTTGCGGTAGTTTGAAAGGAAGATCTTTCATAGAAGACAAAAGCTCAAAAGCGAGCTGCTGCATCGATGCGGCGTCGAGATTTTCATCTGCGAATATTTCAAACATATTTTCGGCAAACTCCGCCATCTGTCGTTCGGGCGCATTATAGGCTATGATTCCAAGTCTTTTACAAGCGGTTATAAAAAGCTCAAAATCTCTCTCATGAGCGGATTTTACGAGCTCTATAATCGCCACTCTGGTTAGATTTGAGATCTTTTTTACCATACCGAAATCCAGCAGCACAAGTTCGCCTCGATCGGTAATAAGCAGATTTCCAGGATGCGGATCGGCATGAAAATACCCCTCTATGAGCATCTGCTCGGTATAAAAATAGACAAGTTTTTCCATGATCTCTTTAAATTCTATACCCGATTTTTTTAGATTTTGTCTATCGTCGAATCTATATCCTTCTTCAAAGCTCATGACGATCGCGTCCTCGTTGCAAAATCTTTCAAAGGGAGTGGGAAATATAACGGAGCTGTTTTTATAGAGGATTGAAAATCTTTTCAAGTTTTCAAGCTCCTTTGTAAAATCCACCTCCCGCAAAATCATGATTGAAAACTCTTCGATAACCGCTTTGATCGAATTTTTCGTATAGTCCGAAAAAAAGGGGCGAAAGAGACGATTGAAAAATCTAAGTATCTTGATGTCCGAGACGACTCTGTTTTTTATGCCGTATCGTCTTAGTTTGACGGCGACTTTTTGCCCGTTTGTTAAAGTCGCTTTATGAACTTGTCCGATCGACGCGCTGGCTATGGGAGTTTTTTCAAAATCGCCAAAGAGTGAATTTTTAAACGATTTTTTAAAAACTTTTTGAAACTCATCTTCGTTCATGGGAGGAATTTCGTCATGAAGCTTTTTTAAAACTTCAAGATATTCGCCGCTGAAAAAGTCGGCTCTAGTCGCCAATACCTGCGCTAGTTTTATGTAACTGGCTCCAAGATAGTTTATATTTTCTCCAAGTTCCCGCGCGCTTTGGATTTTAAAAAATAAAAAACGATCTCTCTTTTTTATCAGTAAAAATATAGTCAATAAAAATAAAAAAACTCTCCAGACGCGCGACGGTTTATAAAATTTCAAACGCTTCGCACCTTTTAGATATCGCTTTCTTGCATCAAAACCCCGATTAGATCGGACATAGTAAGTATTCCGTAAAGCTCGTTGTCGTCGATAACCAAAACCCGCTTGATACTGTTTTTGACCATCATCTGCGCCGCATACTTCATCTCGAGCTCCCTAGAAACGGATACTACCGGAACTACCGAAATATCATACACATTCAAAAGATCGATATCTCCGTCCTCCGCGACGATCGACTGGAGTATATTTTTAAAAGTCACAAGCCCGTAAGCTCCGTTTGGCGAATTTTTATCGACGATCAAAGCTTTTATCTGATATTTTTTCATCAGTCTCAAAGCTTCTCTGACGGATGTCATCTGAGTTACCGTTACAAGCTTCTCTTTTGGCGTCATTACCTCTTTTACAAGCATATCGTTCTCCTAGAGTATATTTTTGATTTCATTTTCAAATTTATGCAGCTCTTCTATATTTAAACCCGCTACATGTCCTAAAGGAAGGGTAAAAGCCAAAGAGCTGTTTTCATTGTTGTCGATATCGAGTCCATCTCTTAATCGCTTCATGACTATAAGAGATATTTTTCTTGGAAGCACAAAAAGAAGCAGCGATACATTCTCTTCAAGAGTGAGTCCGAAAAATATCTTTTTCTCTTTTAAACCCATATTTCTGCCTTTTATGATCGTAACGGCTCCCGCACCCGCCTCTTTTGCCATAGTAATCGCACTCTCTTCCTTCTCTTGCGCAACAACGGCGACAAGCGCTACAAATTTCATATCTTCTCCTTAACCCTATTTGATGCGTATGACGCGTATATTCCGTATCCCATAACCGTAATCATCGGAAAAAGCGAAGCAAACGCTATAAGTCCAAAACCGTCTATAAGAGGATTTCTTCCTTCTATATTTTTAGCCAAACCAAGACCCAAAGCCGCTACAAGCGGCACCGTTACGGTAGAAGTGGTAACACCTCCGCTGTCGTAAGCGATGGGGATAATATATTTTGGCGCAAAATATGTCATGATTATCACCGCCGTATATCCGCCGATTATATAGTAATGTATCTGATCGCCGGCTACGATTCTGTATGCGCCAAGCCCGATTCCGATAGCCACGCCCAACGCTACGAATATTCTAAGTAGATTTTGGTTGATTTTCCCTTCGCTCACCTCCGCAGCTTTGGCGGCGATAGCCAAAAGCGCGGGTTCGGCCATAGTGGTGGAAAATCCTATCATAAACCCAAACATATAGATAAATATATCGTTTTTCGCGGCGGTGAGATCAAACGCTATCGTTTCGCCGATCGGAAAAAGTCCCATTTCAAGCCCCAAAATAAACGCGTACAATCCAAATACGACCAACACGATACCGATCATGATCTTGCGCAAACGAGCCACCGGTCTTTTTATGATCATGTATTGAAAGAAAAAAATCACAAAAAGTATCGGAGCCACATCTCTGATAACCGCAATAAAATCCCATATAATATTTTTCAAATCAAAATGTTGTTTGATCTCTACCGTCTCTTTTATAGATTCGGCTAAAACGGTAAAACTGGAGCCGGCATCCGATTCATACGCATAAACGGCTATGCCGTAGAGTTGAACGAAAATCATGGGAGTCAAAGAAGCGAACGCGATTAGTCCAAAACCGTCTATGGCGGGATTTCTTCCTTTTATGGAACCTGCCAGTCCGATTCCCAAAGCGGCGATTAGCGGTACGGTAACGGTAGAAGTCGTAACCCCTCCGCTGTCATACGCCAAACCTATAATCTCTTTTGGCGCAAAAAATGTGATGATAACGACAAGAATATATCCCGTTATGATGTAGTATTGAATCGGATGACCGACCAAAATCCTAAAAACTCCAAGCGCTATGGCAAACCCCACCGAAAAAGCGACCGTGAGTCTTAAAAGCGTCGCGTCAATCTTATCCGCGCTTATAGTCGCCGCTTTTTCGGCTATGGCGATGAGCGCGGGTTCGGCTATCGTAGTTGAAAATCCTATCGTAAAAGCGAAAACCAAAAGCCAAAAGAGCGAACCCTTTTTAGCGAAATCTATAGCCAGCGATTCGCCTATGGGAAATATACCAAGCTCAAGTCCTCTTATAAAAAGAGCTAGACCGATTGCGACTATAATAAGTCCGACTATGATGGAGAGGAGATTTTCCGGTATAGCGGCGATTATAAGCGTTTGAAAGAGGGTTACGACGAAGATGACGGGCATAAGGTCTTTAAACGCGTTTTTAAGATCGTTTAAAAAAATATATAACGAT
>JALWKJ010000147.1 GCA_027081495.1 Campylobacterales bacterium
AATCTATTGTTTAATGATGAAATATAATTAAAATCTACTGTTGGGGTTATATCCTTTGCGCCAAAAAATTTTTTAACATTCTGCTGGTTGCTGAATCCTAGTTTCAGACGATATTCTTTAAAATATTTTGTATCAATCATATTTTTTAAACCTTTTTTGTAATTATATCATATACTACTAATATTAGACAACTATTTATTAACTAACACACTATACAAAAATACCTCACCAAATCCACCATTAGCCGACACAGAAAATACAAAATAATATCCTTGATGAAGTCATTTTTAAAATTAAACTATTATGCTGAAAACTTAAAACAGTTACAAGCTTAAAATAAACTTTTTATCCAGAAAATATGCGCTTACTGTCAAAAAATCTATTATTTTTGCAAAGTGTTATCACATAAAAGCATCACAATCCCCTAAGCGTCTCTTGCCACAGCGGCGTGTTTCTTTTTTTCGCATAGGATGTTTTGTCGATTGTCAGCGGCGAGTATTTAAGCAGGTTGTAGATGAGTTTTTCAAATTCCAAAAAATATTCTTTCCGTTCTTCTTTATTCCACAAGCAGCTCAAGGGATTGTCGGATATTTCATGATATGCCGTGACATAGTATGTCAGATCGGTTTTGTGAAAATCGGCGATCCACCCGGCGATGGTTTTGATGCGTCTGGCGTGGCTGGGTGAACTGACGATGAGCACGCTTTTGTAGCCGTGCAGGCGCATATAGTCTTTGATAAAAAAAAGCTCTTCCGCGGTATTGAAGATGACGCCGCGGGGTATATAGACGATATTTTCCGCCGGCACGCCGTTTTTTTCCAAAAAGAGTGTTTTGCTGAAGGCTGTGGAGAGTGCGGGGTTGACGATTTCCCTGCCGGTATAGAGAAATTTGCCGCTTCGAGAAAAGCCTTTTTGGTAAAGGGCAAGGGCGATTTTGATGCGTCGCCCGTCGCCTCCGCCGAGTGAGACGATGATGTCCGCTTTGTGCGGTTTGTCGGCTGCTTTCATGAAGAGCCCAAAAGCCGCGAGTAGCAATAAAGCCGCGACACCTGTCGCCAAAAGCGCTGTGAGGAGTTTTTTAAACCGTTTCAAACTAAAAGATTCCAAAAAAACGGATCGCGGCAAATACGCCTGCGAATAGATTCTCTCCCATCGCACCGAGTTCGCATTGATTTAGGACATTCAATAAACCACCTCGAACGATGTCGTAAACTCGTACTTTCCTTCTGCCGGAAGACTGATCGTAAACTCCCTGACAAAAGCGCTTTTTTTCGCCTCTTTGCACGACTTTTTACAACTGCTTTGCATCGTGATCTTCTTGCCGTAAGAGGGAATGCGCTCCTCGATCTTTACATCGATCGGCTTTTTAGCGCGATTGCGCACTTCATAAGCGGTTTTGACTTTACGGTGATACTTATCAGAGACAAAACTACTAACGCGCTTCTCTCCCGTTACATCAAAGAGCGTTCCGACCGTCAATGTAACTTTTTCGTCTTTTGGGATATTGGAGAGTCGATCCTCGCCTATGTAGTGCGTTTCACCCGCGCCGTCTCTTTTGTACATGCGCACCGTACCCGCGGGCAGCGGCGCTTCGCTATTTGTGAAGGCGATGATATTGGAAAAACTGAGCTTTTTGACTCCGTAGTTTTCAAAGTAACCGTTAACCGCCTTGCCGTAATGTTTATATTCGACATCTTTTTTTTCTATAAAAAGTATCTGCTTTTGCTCTTTGTCGCGCAGCGTCTGTCTAAAAGGGATCTTATAGAGATGATATCCCGAAAAAGACTCCTCTTTGACAGCCTCGGGTACCGGCATATCCGCCATCGTTCTTATGTTTTTATAGCGCATCGCAACTCTAGCTTCATGCAGTTCTCCGGCGATACAGCGGATTCGCGCATTTTCATATGTCGCGCCGGAATTGTTCTGTATCGTAATCCATCCACGCAAATCAAACGATTTATCTTTGAGATCCAATACATAATCGCTTTTCCAGTTAATCCCGCGGCTAAGATACTTAAGATCGATTCCCAGTTTCGCATCCACGGCTATATCGACCTTCCACACCAGACTCGGGCGTGTTATCATCGTAGGGGGAATACCGGGAAAAATCACTTGAGTAGGCGCTTTTAGCGCATATATCTTGCCGTCTCGATCGCTTTTTACCACAACGGGCGAACTTGAAAGAAGCGTGCCTTTTTCAAGCTCGGGTTTATCAGCATTAGTGAAAAAAGAGATTTTTCGACCGATACTGTTTTTTAGCAGCGAATCGAGCGAAATGAGATTATAACGAAAATTTTGCGAATAAAGACGAACCTTTGTCCCGCTAAATCGCGGTATCACGCTAGGAGTGATCACCTGCGACGCCACCCCTTCATAAACAAGCGTTTGCAACCCCTTTTCGACATGCGCCTCTCTTTTTTCATGCACAAACGCGAGATTGTTGTTGTAAACCGTCACCGCGACATCTTTCGCTTTGTGAGCAACGGTAACGGCCGCGCCGAAAAGTGAAATTTGTACGCCGATAACCAATAATATCTTTTTCATTTTTTAAGTCTCCTTTTTATGATAACCATCTCTCTTTGTCGCTTTGCTCGTCGATAACCTGCCCGATTTGACGATGAAGATTCCAATAGTAGTTGACGAAATACTTGACCCTATTGTCCACGGGCATAAAATATTTACCCTCTTTTTGGAGATAAATTTCGAGAAACTCGCTAGCGTCTCGTTTTTGCAGATAGTAACAAGCAAGCGTTTTATAAGTATCCATATACCACGCTTTCATCTTCTCGTACGCCTCGTCGCTCATGTCGATCTCAAGCTTTTTGCCAAACTTCAACACGCCCGTTTCGAAAAGCCCATGCAGGTGAATAAGCCCTTCGCAGTAGTACGGTTCAACTTCCGCCGTCTCTTTCCACGCTATTAACCCTACGGCGCGGCGAATCGTATCGTTTAAAATATGATCTCGCAAAGAGTGCGTTTCATTTTCAAAAAAAGCGCAAAGTCCGCCCGCCGTCGCTTTGAACTCTTCGATATTTTTAAAATTTCCCGTTTTGTTCATGAGAGTTTCAGTGTCGTCGTCTATCCATAAAATATGTCCGTATTCATGTCCGATTGTCGTTATATTATAGACTTCATACCAGATATCCTCTTTTTTAAAAAGAACTTCACGACCGCTATCTAAAAAGCGTTGCGGGAAAACCTCTTTTTGTATCTTCATGAAAGGTTTGGCACGGCTAGCTTCTAAAACATTGTCGGCAAAGGCGAAAATCTTTTTACCCTCCTCTTTGGTTACGATTTCATCGTTTGGCACTACCTGCGCGGAAAACAACCCGCAAAATTCGGCTCCGTAATAAAGCGCCGGTCGTCCTAGATATAGCTGTACTTTATCAACGCTTTTAAGAGAGCTCTCGTATATCTTTTCGGCGCCGGGGATATCTTGTAGCGTATTGAAGATTTTTAGATACATTGAGCGAATTTTCTCTTTTATATCCGTCGCGAAATTTTTGGGATTGACTATACGCAAATCCCACTCTAAAGCCACCGCCTTTTTATAGTGATCTTCATAATACTCCAAAGGATGACCTATCTGAATCGGCGCCGTTATTTTCATCCAGCGGCGATCGACATCCGCCCATTTGGAAATAAGCTTAAAAGCGTCTTTTTCGGCAAGAGCTTCGCTGATCGCCTGAAGATAATCTATATGCTCTTGTTTTAAATCAAACACTTCGTCTTTGTGTTTTAGAA
>JALWKJ010000148.1 GCA_027081495.1 Campylobacterales bacterium
AAAAAAAGTTATCGACAATCCTTTTGCGGATTTAAAATAATCAAACGAAAAAGCGGAACTCTCCGCTTTTTTTCCGATATCTTCATTTTTAATCCACTAAATTTATAAAAACAATTTAATAAAAAAGCCTTATTTTATTTTTATATTTACTTTTCATTAAAATTAATGTAAAATATACTTTACAAGGATATATATACTATGGAAGTCAAAAAACCAAATGAAATAAGCAGCGAACAGCATACCCTTTTTGTAAGAACATATCCGGAAAGTAAAAAGCTGATAGACCGCAAACGAAATCTGTATGAAATCAAACCGAAATATAAAGTTTATACTCTTTATATCGAGCGTTTTAAAGAGTTAAAAAGAGGTTTGCATTCCGTCTTTAACGAGCTTCGTCTCGCGTCAAAAAACGATATACTCGAGCTTCGCATAAATTCGGGCGGAGGATCCGTCGATGAAGGGATACAGTTTTACAACTTTATGCATGAAAAGTTTCACAAAAGAACGGTCGCGTATCTTGACAGTCATGGTTACAGTATGGGCGCTTTGATATTTTGTATGGCGAAAAAAAGGGTCGTATATCCATATTCCGATTTGATGTTTCATAATTATGCATCTACCGTCAGCGGTAAAGGCGGCGAGTTGAAATCAAGATTGAAACATCGGGATAAACTTCTTCGCAGTTTTTTTCGCGACATGATTGTAAATAGAGGTTTTTTGACAAAAAAAGAGTTTGATGAAATGGTAATAGGAAAAGATTTCTGGATGGATGTAAAAGAGATGTGCAAAAGAGGTATAGCGACTCATGTGGTATATAACTCAAAAGAGATAAAAGCAAAAAAATATCTGCAAATTTTAAAAAACTCAATGGATGACTAGCGAGGGCTAAAAGTCTGTTTTAAAATCTCCTGCAGACTCTCATTGAAAAATATATTAAACAGATCTTTCGGTTTTGTTTTTTTCGCTATGGTTATGATTTTCGCGTCCGGAAATCGTTCTTTTAGATTCTCTTTTAGTTTATATAGATTTGTTATTTTATCTACCAAAATACCTTTGATCTGCGGCATATTGGCGACGAAAACTTTTCCTTCGGCGAATTTTTTCAGTTTATCTACCGCTATACCTCGGTTTTTGGCGACATCTTCGATAAAATTTTTATAAACCGGCTTTAGAAGAGATTTTTGTATGTATTCTTTATTTTTTGGCGTGAGTTCTTTGAACAAAGAGAAAGGTTGTTTGAATTTACCGGCTGTTATGGTGTCTTCTTTGATCCCGACTTTTTGAGCGAGTTCGTTTATATTGTAGTGGGGCATGATAACGCCTATGGAGCCTACGATCGCGTTTTTGTTTGCGTAAAGGGGTTTGATTGCCGAGGCTATGTAGTATGCTCCGCTTGCCGCCATGGAGTTCACATACATCGTTACGGGAATGGTTTTATTTAGATCTTTTATATACTGGGTAAACTCCTGCGCCGCCGTCGGAGAACCGCCGGGCGATGAAATATCAACGAGCAATGCTTTGTAGTGAGCGTCTTTTTTGATTTCCTCGATCGATTTTATCATATGTTCCACATATGCGGTGGTGATTGGCTCATCCAAGTGTAGCAAAGCTATTTTTTCTTTTGAAAGTTCTCCGGCGAAAGGATTTTTAAGATCAAAAAAGTTTATAAACAAAGCGCTTAAAAATATAACTTCCGCGATGAACAGAAGTATAAAAGCGGATTGTTTTATAGATGAAACGCTAATCTCTTTTTTCAGTTTTTTAATCTCAAGATCTTTTATATCCATATTATCCCTTAAAAAATATTATTAATAAATTATAACATAAAAAGTATAACAGAGTGTGAATCATATTTTTCCAAAGAGCCGATAAAATTTATTGTTATAGAATCCATAAACAAGTATAATACGATGATATGAAACGGAGGTAAAAATATGGTAAGAGAGAGATTTAAACTCAGCGACGAAATAAAAAATTTTTTAAAGTCTTTAAAACCAGAATTTGGTTTCAACGGATTTGGCGAAGTTACATACTATAGAACATATAGTCGTCTAAAACCCGACGCAACGCAGGAAAATTGGGCGGATACGATTATCCGCGTAGTTGAGGGGGTATTTAGTATCCGTAAAAATCATTATGTTTTAAACGGTCTTTCATTTGACGACGAACAGTGGCAGGAGTATGCGTTAAAATTCGCTCACGCAATGTATAAAATGGAGTTTTTGCCTCCCGGGCGGGGTCTTTGGGCGATGGGCACCGAGTATGTTTACAAAAGAGGATCTATGGCTTTGAATAATTGCGGCGCGGTAGATACGAAAGATCTTTCACTCGCCGCCGAATGGACTATGGACGCGCTTATGTGCGGAGTAGGCGTAGGGTTTAATACCGCGTGGAGCGGAAAAGCCGTAAAACCCAAAAAGGATTGTGCGGTAACTTTTGTTATACCCGATTCCAGAGAAGGTTGGGTAAAGAGCGTAAAACTGCTCATAGAAGCTTATACGAAAGGGGGAGAGTGGTATGAGTTTGATTATAGTAAAATTAGACCCTACGGCTCCCCGATAAAAGGCTTTGGCGGTAAAGCAAGCGGCCCCGATCCTCTTAAGCAGCTTCATAAACGAATAGAGAAGTCATTGGACGATTATTGCGACGGCGAATACGATCCGACAAGAACCGTAGCCGATATCTTTAACTCCATAGGAGCTTGCGTGGTGGCGGGAAATGTGCGAAGAAGCGCCGAAATAGCCCTTGGAGATCCTGACGATCGTACCTTTTTGGATCTTAAAAACTATAAAAAAAATCCCGAACGAGCGGAGATAGGATGGATGAGCAACAATACGGTCATACTCTCTAAAACAGAGGATTTTGAAAAGATTCCGCAAATTGCAAGACGAATAAAAAATAACGGTGAACCCGGAATATGTAATCTTATAAATATGCAAAAATACGGTCGTTTCGGCAAAGAGATGAAAGATAACGCTTGGCTTAGCAATCCTTGCTCGGAGATACCTTTGGAAAGTTTTGAATTATGCAATCTCGCGGAAGTTTTTCCTACGAAATGTAAAAGTGAAGAGGTTTTTTTCGACGCGTTGAAATTTGCGACTTTTTACGCTTCTACCGTTTCTCTGCTGCCGAGTCATAGGGTAGAAACAAACGCTATCGTCGCTAGAAATAGAAGAATAGGAGTCAGCCTTTCGGGCGTGGCGGATTATCTTGAACAAATCGGCGCCGCGCAACTTACAAGAAGACTCAGAGAGGGATATAAAATAGTAAGAAGTGAAAATGAAAAACTCGCCAAAGAAGCGGGAATACCGGTTTCAATCAGGGTTACTACGATCAAACCTTCAGGTACGGTAAGTCAGCTTGCGGGAGTTTCAAGCGGCATGCATTTTCCGACATTTAAATATGCGATTCGTCGTATAAGAGTAGGCGAAGACAGCCCTATATGTAAACTTCTTCAAGAAGCGGGTGTGCCAAACGAAAAAGATCAATATAGTGAAAATACTATGGTTTTTGAATTTCCCATCGATCAGGGAAAAACCAGAAAAGCCGATGAAGTTTCGGCGTGGGAACAGTTCGCGTTTTTGGCTATGTTGCAGCGCGAGTGGAGCGATAATATGGTAAGTTGTACCGTATATTTCGACAAAGAGAAGGAAGGCGATCAAATAGCTCATATGCTTGCGCAGTTCGCACCGGTTATAAAGAGCGTCTCCATGCTGCCGCATACGGATTTAGGAGCGTATGC
>JALWKJ010000149.1 GCA_027081495.1 Campylobacterales bacterium
TTTTAGAGTACAATGTTAGATTCGGCGATCCGGAGTGTGAAATTTTGATGCCTCTTATAAAAAGCGGCGTTTTAGAACTTTTTTATAAAGCTTCTACAAAAGATCTGAAGAATCTTGAAATAGAAATTTATGACAAATATGCGGTAGGAGTAGTGATGGCTAGCGAAAATTATCCATATAAAAGTTCTACTCCTTCGGAAATTATAGTCGATGAGGTTTTAATCGACGATTTAAAAGAAAACGCTCATATCTCTTATGCGGGCGTAACGAAAGAAGAGGATAAACTTTTTGCTACCGGCGGTAGAGTTCTTGTAAGCGTTGGGCTTGGCGATAGTATAAAAGAGGCTAGGGACAGGGCTTATCTTATGTGCGGACAGGTTCATTTTGCCGGTAAAAAATATCGAAAAGATATAGCGTATCAGGCGTTAAAAAATGGATAACGACGCTCTTTTAAACAGACTTGAGAGCGAAGAGCTTGTTCTCTCGACGATTAATAGGCGGGCGTTTGCTATGTTTATTGATGAAATTATTATCTCTTTTTTGTTTTTTTTCATCATAGGCGAAAAGATAGCTTCATTTAACTCTCCCGAAGAGGCGGTTTTTTATATTCAGTCCTTAAGCGTCTATTTTTTGATAGTCAAAATTTTATACCAAGCGATTTTTGTCGCGATGTACGGCGCGACTCTCGGTAAAATGGCGATGAAGATAAAAGTGATAGATATGCACTATTTCGATATACCTTCATGGCAAGTGAGCTTTGTTCGCTCTTTTATGAGGATTGTAGATGAAATACTTTTTTATATAGGTTTCGTCGTAGCTATTTTTTCTCCTTTAAAACTTACTTGGCATGATAGAATCGCAAAGACACTGGTGGTAGATGCATAGGTTTGCAGCTGTTTTTATATCGCTGCAAATCTTTATATTTTTTGCTTACGCAAGCCAAAAGGAGCAAAGATACACGATATACGCTTCTAAGATAAAGAGCCAAGGCGATATCGTTAGGGCGCAGGGCGATATCGTTATATATAACGATGAGAGCGTATTTAGCGCGAATGAAGCGATCTATAATAAAAAAAGTCAAATAATTACCTTAAAAGGCGGCGTAACTCTCTTTTTTAACGATAAGATGATAAACAAAAGCGATTATATTCGTTTCAATTTGAAAAAAGGCACATTTTTAGCTTCAAATGTCTTTATGAAGGAGATCGGTTCCGATATATGGATAAAGAGTAAAAAAGTAAAAGCCGATAAAAACAACTACAAAATCAAAAAAGCTTCTCTTTCAAGTTGTCCCTCGAAACACCCCGATTGGCAGGTCAAGTTTTCGACCGCTCATTTTCATAAAGACAAAGAGTATGTTTCACTCTACAATCCGAGATTTTATCTTGGTAAAGTTCCGATTCTTTATCTTCCTTGGGTGGCTTTTCCGACCATCGATGAGAGACGAAGCGGACTTTTAAGACCGCTTATAGGGTTTGAAAATAGTGAAAACCTTCTTTTTATGCAGCCGATATTTTACGCCCCCTCTCTTTCTTGGGATATACAATTTAATCCTCAAATAAGACTCGATCGCGGAGTAGGGCTATATACGACATTTCGTTTTGCGGATTCTCCTTACTCAAAAGGTCATATAAGAGTCGGTTTTTTTAATGAAAAAAGCGCTTATGTAAAAAAGCATAATCTCGAAAATTCAGTGCATAAAGGCATATCCTTTTATTATAAAAACGAAGCCGTTTTTACCAAATATATAAAAGAAAACCCATACGATTACAAAGACGGTCTTTTAGCGGATATCACACTATTAAACGATATAGACTATATAAACCTGAAAGACGATAGAAAATATGCCGTAAACAAACTCGTAACATCGAGACTCAACTACTATATGAGCGGCTACCAGGATTATTTCGGAGCTTACGCGAGATATTTTATAGATACTCAAAAACTGTCAAACGCCGACACTATGCAAACTCTTCCGTCGTTGCAGTATCACCAGTTTTCGCAGATACTCGGATCAAATAATTTTCTCTATTCGATAGATTATAAATTTAAAAACTCTTATAGACGAGAGGGACTTGGAGCAAGACAGCACGAGTTCTCGCTTCCTTTCGTTTTTACGATGCCTTTATTTGAGAATCTTTTAAATTTTTCAATTAGTGAAAATCTATATTATTCCCAAGTAAATTATACCGACAAAAACGCCAGCGTCGAAAACGCCAGATATTTCAGTAACTACCACTCTCTTGTTTTAGATACAGATTTGATGAAAAAATACTCCTTATTTTCGCATAATCTACAAGCTTCGGTATCGTTTACGATTCCAAGTATCAATAAGAAAAAAGGCTATTTTGCCGATTTTATTCCGTTTAATCTGGAGAAAAAGAGCATAAATTTTAAACTCAACAACTATTTTTACGACAATAACGGTTATGGATTTTTAATAGATCGTTTTACTCAAAAATATTATTATAAAAAAGAAGATAAACTCTACAATGAAGCGGAAAACGAGATAATTTATCTCTATTCGAAAAATTTAACGCTTAGAAATACTCTCATCTACTCTTATGAATATAAAAAGTTAAAAAAGATACAATCGGGTATAAGATATCATGATGATTATAATAATTTAAGAATCGATCACACATATAAAAACGCGCCAAACGAGACGAAAATAAACTTTATAAGCGGAGACTACGAAAGAGTCGTCGATAAATACTATTCTCTTCTTGGAGGGCTGGATTATGATTTTGACAACAGTTTTACTAAAGAGTGGCGACTTGGAGTGAACATGAAAAAAAAGTGCTGGAGTTACGAGATCAAATACAAAGAGAGTATAACTCCAAGCCTTACGAGTGCGGGAGCGGAGTCGATTCGAAAAAGGGGGATCTATTTGATCGTAAAGTTTGCGCATATCGGGGGCATAAAGTATAAATATATCAAAGATATCGAAAATGCTCAAAAGCAAAACGGCGATATTTTGCAAAACTTACCGATTCCTATAGATGATGAAAACGATCAAAATCATGATCTTAATAATACTTCTATATAATATAGAGCAAAATATAAGGAGTATCTATGCGCAGTGAAGCGAAAGTCGGTCTATTTTTGTTTATAGGTTTTGTACTTCTTTTCGCGCTTAGTACGCAGGTGGGTAGTTTTAAAAACCTTGCAAAAGAGGGATACTCTCTTAGGGCGTATCTGAAAAACGCGGCGGGACTCAATGAAAACTCGAAAGTGAAAGCAAACGGTCTTGATGTCGGTTATATAAAATCGTTAAGCATAGAAAACAAGTCGATATTGGCCGAACTTTTTATATACGATAAAATAAAACTTCCGAAAGATTCGACGATAAAACCTATCCAAGAGTCGCTTTTAGGCGGTAAATATCTCGAAATCTCCATAGGAAAATCTCCCGAGTTTTTAAAAGCGGGAGATCTTATAAATTCGGCGCCGGAAAAATTGACTATTCAAGACGCCAGCGACGCTATGGCAAAAGCCGCGAACGAGTTTAAGTCTTTTATAGAAGATTTCAGACAGATCATAACGCCAGAAGCGAGAGAAGAGTTGAAAAAGACATTTTCAAATCTTGAGCAAATTACCGGTGAATTAAACAAACTGATGTCTCTTGATCTCTTAAAAGATACATTGACGAATTTTAACGATATGGCGAAAAATATTTCAAGCGTCGGGGAAGGGTTTAAACAAAGCGCGGATACGCTCAATTCAAAATTACCTCAAATCTTAACAAATCTCGACACACTGGTAAAAGATTTAAAAATCGCATCGGCAAATCTAAAAGATAAAATGCCTAAACTTGCTAGCAGATTTGAAAAAATAGAAGAGGATTTGGAATCTATAATCGCTCAAAATAGAAAACCGCTTAACAATACGCTAGTTTCGGCGGATACATTTTTCAGTTCGGGAACCCAGACTTTCACAAAGATAGAAGATATTATAGAGACTATCGATAAAGTAAAGCTTGAGGTCGCTATGCGAAGCGATTATATGGGCGATGACAAATACGCAAAAGGGTATCTTTCTTTAAATTATATTCCTAGCGATACCAAATCATACAGGTTTGCGGTTGTGGGGATGGACGACTACTCCAGAATGGATGAAAACGGGAATCTTAAAGAACCGAAAAAACATGAGAGTTCAAATATACTCATATCCGCGCAGATAGCCAAAAGAGTAGATGACATAGTATTAAGAGGAGGTTTGATCGAAAGCAGCGTGGGAGCCGGGTTTGATTACTACTTTTTTAACGATCGATTTGTGACAAGCGCGGAGGTTTATGATTTCAACGCCCAAAACGACATAAGAGGAACGAATCCTCATGCGAAGATCGGAGCGAGATATAATTTTTTAAAACATCTCGATATATACGGCGGCTATGATAATTTTTTAAATAAAAAGGCAAAAAACGCTTATATCGGTATCGGGTTGAGATTTTTTGACGACGATCTTAAAAAATTGGTAATGAGCCAAAATTTGGGAGCCTATGCAAAATAAAGAGGAGATTTTCGTAAAAATTCATGAGGCTTTAGAGTTTATGGAGCTGCCGGTTTTGGTCTCATACGAAGATATCAAAAAGAGATATAGGGAACTTAGTAAAAAATACCATCCCGATTTTAATCAACAAGAGGATAAAATGCGGATGCTAAACGATGCTTATGCTCTGCTAAAGCACTATATTTTTCATTATAGATTCAGTTTCTCGGATGAAGAGATTCAAAAGCAGTATCCGGAAAATGGTTATGGAAGAAAATTTAGAATTTAACGACTATCTTTTTAAAGATAGAGCCGACGCCTGCAACGCTCTTTTGGAGATTTTGCCTATTAAAGTTATGCGGCATGAAAAATGGATACTGTTAGCGCTATCGGGCGGAGGCGTGGAGATAACCGTCAAATTGGCGCAAAGATACGGATTTGACTTTGATCTTTTATTTAGTGAAGCGATATACGCTCCAAACAACGATGAATGCCAGCTTGCGATGGTTAGCGAAAGTAAAGATATCGTTATCGAGGAGAAACTCGTAAATAGTTTTGGAATATCGTTTGATTACATATATGAAGAAGCCCAGGAGCTGTATCATAAATATATAACGAAGTATCAGCACTTTTATAGAAAAGGGCTTGGTATCGCCGATATCAAAGATAAAAATGTTATGTTGATAGACGAAGGGTGCGAGAGCGGATTTATCGCTATGTGCGCTCTTAAAAGCGTCATAAACATGGGCGCGAAAAAAGTTGCCGTAGCAGTGCCGCTTATGGCCGACGATCTTTTCGGATTGCTTGATATGAAAGCGGACAAAGTATATACCGTGCATCAGATAAAAGATTTTATAGAGGTTTCATATTATTACCGAAATTTACCACAGCCAAAACCCAAAAAGGTAAGAGAGATGATAGAAGATTGCAGGCAGTATTTGCCATTTAAAAAAGGAGATAAAGAGTAATGAGTTGCACCGTTAGCGTTAATGTAAACAACAAAGAAGAGATATACGAGATAGATAAAGTAGCAAGACAGGCCGCGGGGGCGGTGCTTTTGAGAGAAAAAGACGCCGTAGTACTAGCAACCGTAGCAAGAGACGATAAAATAGTGGATGAAGATTTTTTACCTCTTACGGTTTCATATATAGAAAAAAGTTACGCCGCCGCAAGAATTCCCGGCGGATACATAAAAAGAGAGACAAAACCCGGAGATTTCGAGACTCTTACATCAAGGATTATCGATAGAAGTTTGAGACCTCTTTTCCCAAAAGGGTATGCGTATCCAACGCAGATAGTAATATTCGTCTTAAGCAGCGATCCGGAAGTCGATCTTCAGACAATGGCTCTAAACGCTTCTTCCGCGGCGCTATATCTAAGCGACTTGCCCATAGATAAAAATGTCGCGGCCGTAAGAGTCGCTAGAATCGAGGGAGAGTATATCGTAAATCCGACAAAATCCCAGCTTCGTCAAAGCACGCTCGATCTTTTCGTCTCCGGAACGAAAGACGAGCTTTTGATGATCGAAATGAGAGCCGTAGCCACCGAAGAGATAGAAGTCATTCCTATGGTCTCTGCGGATCCTTTGATGATTCCCGATATGCTCGCAAACGATGTTATAGATACCCGCAAAATAAACGAGCTTACGAACGATGAGACTATGGAAGCTTTAAATATCGCCGCCGAGGCGATAAAAAAAGCTAGTGAAGATTATGAAAAAGGATTTTGCGAACTTAAAAAACCTCATGCGAAATTGGAGTTAAAAGTTCAGGAGGTTTTCGAGGATCTTTTAGTTTATATAGATGAATTTTATAAAGAAGAGATTTATGAAGCGATAAATCAGATGGCAAAAAGCGAGAGAGCGGGCGAATTAAATGCGATTGCGGCTTCGATTTTGGAAGACGAAACGGCTCAAAAAGAGGGATGGGATCTTGATTTGATTAAAAAGTCGGTCGATCTTTATAAAAGAAGCGTCGTTCGTAAAATGATACTTGATGAGAAAAAACGAGCCGACGGCAGAGGGCTTCGCGATGTGAGAGATATTCAAATAGAGACGAATATTCTCCCATCCGTTCACAGCTCCTGTTTATTTACCAGAGGTCAAACTCAAGCGCTTGTCACCGTAACTTTGGGAAATAGCAAAGACGCTCAGATGTATGACCTGTTAACCGATAAAGAGGCGCATTATGAAAATTTTATGCTTCACTATAATTTTCCCGGTTTTTCGGTCGGAGAGGCTTCGGCTTTAAGACCCCCGGGAAGAAGGGAACTAGGACATGGAAATCTCGCAAAAAGAGCGATCGAGCCTACGCTAAATATAGAAAGCGATCAAACCATAAGGGTGGTTTCGGAGATACTCGAATCAAACGGTTCTTCGTCTATGGCAACCGTTTGCGGAGGCTCGTTAGCTCTTAAAGCCGCGGGTATCGATGTGAAAAAATTAGTCGCCGGAGTCGCTATGGGGTTAGTGGTTGAAGACGATAAATACGCCATACTTACGGATATAATGGGACTAGAAGATCATGATGGAGATATGGATTTTAAAATCGCCGGTACAAAAGACGGAATCACGGCTCTTCAGATGGATATAAAATTGGGCGGAATAGAACCTAAGATTTTAAAAGAGGCGCTCGATCAAGCATATGAAGCAAAATTACATATACTGGAGATCATGGAAGAGGCCGCCGAAAGTATCTCTTTGAACGAAAACGCCCTTCCTTCCAAAACCGTTTTTTCTCTTGATCCTTCGACTTTCGGCGCTATAATCGGACAAGCGGGAAAAACGATAAAAGAGATCATAGAAAAATTCGAGGTATCGGTTGATCTTGATAAACAAAGCGGCAAAGTAAAAGTCGAGGGAACAAATAAGGTGCAAGTAAGCGCGGCGTGCGATTATATAAAAGAGCTTGCGAAAGCCAAAAGCCATAACAGAAGAGAAAAAAAAGAGATGCCCCGCTTTGAGGTTGGGCAGGTATTTGACGGGGAGGTTAAAAGAATCGTCGATTTTGGAGCGTTTATCGGGCTTCCTTCGGGTGTTGACGGGCTTTTGCACATATCTAAACTCTCGGACGAGAGAGTCGATAAAGTTACGGATATACTCTCTGTAGGTGATAGAGTAAAAGTAAAAATCCTTTCGGTAAAAGGGCATAAGGTCGAGCTAGAGTTGATCGAGAAGTTATAGTTTTTGATTTTTAAACATCTTTTTAAGCAACTTTGGTTAAAATCTCACCTTCAAAGTGATAAGTAGGGATACGCAAGCCGAACGGACTTTGAAAAACGAAATTTTTATAAGGAGAACTTCATGAAGAAGATTCTATTTTTGATGTTTGCTATCGCAACTGCCGCATTTGCCGGTGAAGAAGCCGCAAACGAAACGCTTAAAGCTTACTCTGTTCTTGCCGCGGGTGTCGGTCTTGGTCTCGCAGCTCTAGGCGGAGCTATCGGTATGGGACATACGGCAGCAGCTACGATCGCCGGAACGGCGAGAAATCCAGGTCTTGGCGGAAAACTCATGACAACGATGTTTATCGCTTTGGCGATGATCGAAGCACAGGTTATTTATGCGCTTGTTATCGCATTGATCGCGCTTTATGCGAATCCGTTTTTGGGTTAATAACACTTTTTGAGATGAGGGATTTTTCCCTTATCCAATCAAATGAAGCAGCGTGTATAAAACTATACCTTAGAGGACAAATCCTCCCTGCGGTCTGAGCCTCACGGTATAGTTTTATACACGCTGCTTAAAAATCATGCGACCGTGGTGGAATTGGTAGACACGCTATCTTGAGGGGGTAGTGCCGCAAGGTGTGGGGGTTCGACTCCCCCCGGTCGCACCATCTGTTTTTTTATGACTTCGTTTTTCAGAGAACTCATTTGATATCGATATAAGCCCAATTTTAGTAAAATCTCACAAATTTATAAACACAGGGTAGTGTATGCAAAATATTGACGAAGTTTTAAGCTCTCACAAACTGACTTTTGACGATTATCTTCATATCAAAAAAATTTTAAAAAGAGAACCGAATCTTCTTGAGATAGGAATCTTTTCGGCTATGTGGAGCGAACACTGCTCGTACAAGTCAAGTAAGAAATATCTAAGCGGTTTTCCCACAAGCGCGCCGTGGGTGATCCAAGGACCCGGTGAAAATGCTGGCGTTATAGATATCGGCGACGGTATGGCGGCGGTTTTTAAGATGGAAAGCCATAATCATCCAAGTTTTATAGAACCGTATCAAGGCGCGGCGACGGGAGTCGGAGGAATTTTAAGAGATGTTTTTACGATGGGAGCTAGACCCGTCGCCAATTTAAACGCTCTTCGTTTCGGAAATGTTACAAGAGACGATAAAACAAGCAGGCATCAGAGATATCTTGTTCGAGGAGTCGTTGAGGGAATCGGAGATTACGGCAACTGTATGGGAGTACCCACCGTCGGAGGTGAAATATTTTTTGACGACGCATATAACGGAAATATTCTTGTAAACGCTTTTACTCTGGGTATCTGTAAAAGCGATGAAATATTTTACGGTAAAGCCGAGGGGATCGGAAATCCGGTTATTTATGTCGGAAGTAAAACCGGACGAGACGGTCTGGGCGGAGCGGTCATGAGCAGCGATAGTTTTAACGAAGAGAGCAAAAAACTTCGTCCGACCGTTCAAGTAGGCGATCCTTTTACCGAAAAACTTTTGCTTGAGGCTTGTCTTGAGCTTTTCAAAGAAGATTATATAATCGGTATTCAGGATATGGGAGCGGCGGGACTTACTTCAAGTTCGTTTGAGATGGCGTCGCGAAGCGGAAGCGGTATGAGGATGGATCTTGATCTTGTGCCCTCCAGGGAGGAAAATATGACTCCTTACGAGTTTATGCTCTCGGAATCGCAGGAGAGAATGCTGATTTGCGCGAAAAAAGGGTATGAAGATAAAATCATAGAGATTTTTCATAAATGGGACCTTGATGTAGCCGTAATCGGAGAGGTTACCGACACCGGAAATATGGAGCTTTTTTGGCACAAACAAAAAGTCGCGGATATTCCGATAGAGCCGATAACAAACGAAGCTCCCGTACTTGATAGACCTATTAAAAAGCCGGATTATCTCGATAAAATCTCTACGACTTCGATAGACGATTTTAAAAGAGTTGACAACCAAAAGGCGTTTGAAGAACTTTTTAGCTCTCTTGAAGTCGTAAACAAAGCCTGGGTTTATGAACAGTACGACTCTATGGTTTTGACAAATACGATAAAACATCCAGGATCTCTCGACGCGAGCGTGATTCGCGTAAAAGAGAATAAAAAAGCGATCTCTATAAGCAGCGACTGCAATCCGAGATATTGTTATATAGATCCGAAAAACGGCGCCGCCGCGGCTGTTATGGAGAGCGGAAGAAATGTCGCTATGAGCGGAGCGACGCCTTTAGCCTTAACCGATTGTTTAAATTACGGAAATCCTGAAAAACCCGAAATAATGTGGCAATTCGCTATGGGATGCGAGGGAATAAAAGAGGCTTGCAAAGCTTTAAACACTCCCGTAGTCAGCGGAAATGTATCGCTATATAATGAAACGGAGGGCGCGGGGGTTTTCCCTACTCCTTCTATAGTAATGGTCGGAGTAAACGAGGATCAAAACAAGACTCTTGTTTCGTGTTTTCAAAAAGAGGGTTCGTCGATCTTTCTTATAGGCGAAGACGGAGGGGATTTCGGCGGCTCTTTGTATATGAAGGTTTTATATGACAAAGTGGAGGGAAAACTTTGCGAGATAGATTTTGAAAAAGAGAGAGCCTTATGGGATTTTGTTATAGAAGCAAATAAAAAAGATCTGCTGCTTTGCGCAAAAGACATAAGCGTAGGAGGAGTCGCTATAACTTTGGCGAAGATGGCGGTCGTAGGCAAGAAGGGCGTCGATTGTAAAATAGAGTGTAAAGATGAGCGCGATATTTTTAGCGAAACATTTTCAAGAGCCGTAGTCGAGGTTGAAGATGTTTTAGCGTTTGAAGCTTTTGCAAAAAGCAAAGAGATAAAAATAGAAAATATCGGAAAAGTGGGTGGAGAAGTTTTTAAATGCAACGATATACAAAAGAGTATGAACGACTTGGATGAGATCTATTTTAGCAAATTTAAAGAGGTTATCGAGAGTGATCTTTGATAAAGACGATATTTTCTGACAAAAATTATCAGTAACGATATATTATTTGACGAAAATTGAATTTTTTGATATACTCTAAAAAAAAGATATAAAAAGGTAAACATTGCAAAGGTATATGACTCTATTAAAAGAACACAACATAAAGATTACGCCGCAAAGATTGGCTATAGTAAAGTTGATGGACGAACAGGGACACATTAGCGTAAGAGATATTTTTGAACGGATAAAAGAGAATTTTCCTTCTCTCTCTTTGGCTACGGTTTATAAAAATATAAACGCCATGATCGAAAGTGATTTTATTAAAGAGCTGAAAATCGTAGGACTTGATAATAAATATGAGTTGATCAAAGAAAAACATTCGCATCTCGTATGTCAAGAGTGCGGAGATATAGAAGATATATTTATCGATACGACCTCTTTGACAAAAAGCGTTTCTAAAGAGAGCGGTTTTAAAGTGGCGGATACTACCGTACAGTTTTTCGGTACTTGCAAAAAGTGCGCAGCGTAATATTTGATAAATCTTCATCATAAACTTTATATAAAAAGAACCGTTTTTGCATAGAGTCGATCTTAAAGAACTTATGGTTAAAAAAGTCCTGGTTATAGACGGGGCGATGGGTACGCAGATTCAGACTCTAAATATTCCCAAAACCGCTTGGCAAGAGAAAGAGGGATGCAACGAGATATTAAATATTACTCTCGCGTCTGAAATACAAAAGATTCACGAAGCATATCTAAAAGCCGGCGCTGATATCATAAAGACAAATACATTCGGCGCTATCGCTTGGGTGCTTGATGATTACGATATAGGCGAAAGATCATATGAGCTCGCCTATGAGGGCGCGCGAGTCGCTAAAAAAGCGGCTGATAAATTTTATACGAAAGACAAACCCCGTTTTGTCGCCGGAGATTTGGGGCCGGGAACAAAACTTCCTTCACTCGGACACATAGAGTATGACGAAATGTATGACGGATACTCTCAAGCCGCCAAAGGATTGATAGACGGCGGCTGCGATCTATTTTTGCTTGAGACTTGTCAAGATCCCCTTCAGATAAAAGCGGCTCTTCATGCCTGTTTTGACACGGCAAAAGAGAAGGGTGTCGATATCCCCGTGATGGTATCGGTTACGATAGAGCTCGCCGGAACCATGCTTATAGGAACGGATGTAAAAACCATAAGCGTTATACTTGAACCGTTTGATCTGCTCTCTTTGGGCTTTAACTGCGGAACGGGACCAAAACAGGTGCAAAAGCATGTAAAAACTCTCTCACGATTATGGAATAGACCCATTTCGGTTCATGCGAATGCCGGACTCCCTCAAAATAGAGGAGGACAAACTTTTTATCCTATGGGACCGAAAGAGTTTGCCGATTTTCAAAAGGATTTTTTGAAATATGACGGAGTTTCGCTTTTGGGCGGTTGCTGCGGAACTACTCCTCAACATATAAAAGCTTTAAGCGACGCCGTAAAAGAGGCGACGCCAAAACCTCCCTCGTCTCATAAGCAGCCAAAGGCTCTGGCGTCTCTTTTTGAAACAAGAGAGTTGATTCAAAAACCGCCCCCGTTCTTGATAGGAGAAAGAAGCAACGCTACGGGTTCAAAGGCTTTTAGAGAACTTTTGTTGAAAGAGGATTATGAAGGCACTCTCTTTGTCGCGCAACAACAGGTTCGTTACGGAGCGCATGGAATAGATCTCTCCGTCGGTTTCGCAGGACGGGACGAAAGTAAAGATATGAAAATTTTGGCGTCTTTGTATTCGCAAAAAGTGACTCTTCCTTTGATGATAGATTCCACTCAGACAAAAAGTATCGAGGTCGGTTTGAAGCAGGTGGGAGGAAAACCGATTATCAATTCGGTCAATCTTGAAGACGGCGTAGAGAAATTTGACGAAATATGTTCTTTGGCAAAGAGATTCGGCGCTTCTTTAGTATGTCTTGTTATCGATGAGAAGGGGATGGCAAAAGATAAAAAGAGTAAAGTTGAAATCGCGCAAAGAATTTATGAACTCGCGACTTTAAAACACGGTATCGATCCCAGAGACTTAGTTTTTGATCTTTTGACTTTTACCGTCGGAAGCGGCGAGAAGGAGTATTTTACCGCCGCTATCGAGACTATAGAGGCGATAAGGGAGTTTCATTCGATGCATCCCGAAGTCGGATTTGTGCTTGGGGTGTCAAATATCTCGTTTGGGCTTGATAAACACGCAAGAGAGTATCTAAACTCCGTATTTTTACACCATTGCGTCAAAGCGGGACTCTCTATGGCGATAATAAATGTAAAAAATATTATTCCGATACGCAAAATGAGCGACGAAGATATAAAAGTATGCGAAGATCTTCTTTTTAATAAAAGAGAAGAGGGCGATCCTCTCTTTAAATTTATCGATTATTTTTCCGGAGTCGAGATAAATCGCGACGAGGAAGACGCGGCGTACGAGAAGCTCAATACAAAAGAGAAACTTCATAAGCTGTTGCTTGATGGAGATAAAGAGAGAATGTTAAATCTCTTAAAGAGCGCAAAAGAGGAAATAGCGCCCCAAGAGATTGTAAATGTCATCTTGATAGAAGCCATGAAAGAGGTAGGAGAGCTTTTTGGAAGCGGGAAAATGCAGCTGCCGTTTGTTTTGCAATCCGCCGAAACTATGAAAGCGGCGGTAGATTTTTTAAATCCGTATCTTCCAAAAAAGGAGAAATCCGCCAAGACTACGCTTGTACTGGGTACGGTAAAGGGAGATGTTCATGATGTGGGAAAAAATCTTGTGGATATCATCCTCACAAACAACGGTTTTAAAGTTATAAATATAGGCATAAAAGCCGATATCGAGACTTTTTTGGATGTTATCGAAAAAAATCATGTTGACGCCATCGGCATGAGCGGTCTTTTGGTAAAGTCAACGGCGGTAATGCTTGAAAATCTCGAGTACCTTAAAAACAAAGGCGTAAAACTGCCGGTACTTTTAGGCGGCGCCGCGCTTACGGCAAAATTTGTAGATGAATATTGCAAAAAAGCGTATGAAGGTCCTATATTTTATTGCAAAGACGCATTTGACGGCATGGCTGCTATGAGTCGGATCGAAGAGGGAAATTTCGATACGAATCTAGGAGGAAAGAAGGAGGATAAATCCGAGGTTTTAGTAAAGAAAAAGAGCAAAAAAGAGATTCCTTCCTACGATAAAATTAAAATGCCCTCAAGAGATATCGTTATACCGACTCCGCCGTTTTGGGGAAGGAGAGTTTTGGACGCGAAGGTTGACGATTTGGCGTTTTTATGGATAAACCATAAAATGCTTTTTAATCAACGCTGGGGGTATGTAAATAAGAAATTAACAAAACAGCAGCGCCAAAAGATAGAAAATGAAAAATTATGGCCTCTTTTTGAAAAAATGAAAAAAGAGATACAAGAGCAAAAGCTTATAAATCCCGTGGCTCTTTACGGATACTATCCCTGTCGAAGCGATAAAGATACTCTTTTGATTTTTGATCCGAGCGAAGGGTGGTTTAAAGAAGATGAGATAAATAAAGAACCTCTTGAAACCGTCAGAAAAAGAGCTAAATTTAAGTTTAAATTTCCAAGACAGACCAGAAAACCGTATAGATGTCTGAGTGATTATTTTAGAAGCGATCGTCATGATGTAGTTGCTTTGCAACTTGCGAGCGCGGGGGCGAAATTTAGCCAAAAAGAGCAAGAACTTTACGCAAAAGGCGAGTATAACAGTTATCATCATCTTCACGGTATCTCGGTTGAACTCGCCGAGGCGATAGCGGAGATTATACATAAACAGATTCGACTTGAACTTGATATTGCCGAAAACGAAGGAGATAGTTTAAGGGATGTTAAAATGAGCAGATATCATGGGTGCAGATACTCTTTCGGATATGCCGCATGTCCCGACCTTTCTATGAATAAAGAACTATTTTCGATGCTAAAGCCGCATGAATTTGGAATTGAACTCTCCGAAACTTTTCAGATGCATCCCGAACAGACTACAAGTGCGATAGTAGTGCACCATAAAGAGGCTCTCTATTTTGCGATTTAAGACCTATTTATATAAGAAATCTAATAAAATTTTCTAAAAATTAAAATAATTTCATTTTTTTTGAAAAAAAAGGCTAAAGTTTTTTAGATTTATGTCGATATAATACCAACCCCGGATATAAAGGATGAGATCATGAAAAAAATTATATTACTTATAAAAAATAAAAA